>NZ_JAJCPX010000027.1:0-42009 GCF_020563125.1 Longicatena sp. 210702-DFI.1.196
TGTCCTTCAACCACGAAGGCTTTGTTCAGGAACGAGTCGCACTGATGTCCATGTCATAGCCGGAGCGGACCGCTTTCTTCTGTTCCTCAATCGTCATCTTCTGCAAATCAGACATCTTGCGTTTGATGTTCTTGATCGCCTGGGCCTGGTCGATAGACTGGATATGCAGGTTGATTGTCACGGCGTCATCCAGGTCAAGCAGTTCCGCCAGCAGCCGATCCGTCAGCTCCGGGGCCAAAATCTGCAAGAAGGACACCGCGCCGGAATGGTCGCCCACCCGGAAGGTCTTGCCGTCCTGGGAGAAGGAGAGACCGGAAGGGGCGATATAGTCCTTTGTGGAGAGCCCGGTTTTCGGCAAATCCGACCAGTTAAAATGAAGTTTCTCCTGGCCGTCCGGGTGGAGCTGGCTGTGCAGAAGCTCCAGACGTTCCAGCCCGTTTAAGGGCCTTGCCTGCACGCCCAGGGCTTTGAAGTTCCCCAGCACGTCCGTTTCGATCCGTTCCAGACGCATTTTCGCCGTGCGAAGGTCCTCCGCTTCAATCCCGAAGGTGATGTATTTCCGCTTGGTAAGGCCGTTGTTGCCCTTTTGGAGCTGGTTCTTTAACATATCCGCGTACTCCCTGCGGATTCCGTCGTACTCGTCGCCACGGGCAGGAATCTCTATGCTGTGAACAAAGTCCTGCATATTGGCCCGCTGGTTGATGAAGGTGAGCTGCACATGGATCGAGGCGTCAAAGTAATTGAGAAAATCGCAGTAGCCCTCAAAAATCTGCGCCTTGTCGTCCGCCTGCGCGAGCTGGTAGTTAATATCAAAGAACTGCACCGTCTTGGTGTAATAATTGCCGCTCACACGGCAGATACCGTCCCGGTACATTTCCTTATAGGGAATACTCTGCTGGACCGTCTGCGGGGCGTCCGCTTTCAGCCCGGAAAAAAAGCCGGGCTTTTTCTTCGGCCCGGCAGGAGAGGCAGTTTTACTTCCTGCCTTTCTTGCTTCGGTGCGGGTCTTTTTTGCCTGCTTTACGTTTCTTTGCAGACGTTTTTCCTGCGCCTCCTGCTGTCTGGTTTTTGGCAATCTGTGATACCTCCTTTTTGGATATGGATTTGTAGAAGTTTTCTGTCCGGTAAGGGCGGTCCTTCGGCCAGAGCTTATAGCGGAGCCGGTTCCTTAACAGCTTTTCCGCCGGCTGCCCGTCCTTCTCATACATGGCAAAGAAGAAAAAGGGCATCATCAGGCCGATCATAAGGAGCACCGCCGCCGAATTGCCGATGGCGCCGCGGGTAAGGAAATATACCGGCAGCCCCACCAGCGCGGCCAGACTGAAACAAATAAGCTGGCGCTTTGTCAGGCCAGCGGCTACTTTGGTCTTGACTTTGGTTAAGTCTTTGGGTACGGGTACATAAGGCATTTCGTTGTCACCTCCGATCTGCGAGAATCTTTTTTATCCGTTTTGCGGCATTGTAATACTGCAATCCACTTCATTGCCCCATACATCCCAGCCGGGGGTCTGCTGCCTGGCAAAAAGCTCCACCCTGGGCTGATCTCCCATGAGCTTTATGATCTTGTCCCGCACTTCATCGGGTTTCTTGCTGTGCTGCTCGATATGGGAGATCACAAACTGGTGGATTCCCGCACACTGGCGTTTCGGGTGCCCGCGTGTTGCCAGCAGACATACCTCCGCGTTGGAGCGGGTCCAGAAGCCCATCCCATAAAACCAGCTATCGGCTTTCCGGTTCTGCTTCAGCCACAGAAACGCCAGGGTCTTATAGTGGAAGCCCCATGCCTCAATCACCCGGAACGCCTCATTAAGCTGCGGGAAGGTGGCCCATAGAAAAAGCGCACTGTCTTTGGCCGCAAGGTCTGCAACCGGCAGTGCGCATATTTCATCCATGCTCATGGTGGGGTAATGGTTTTCTGCCACGCCTTTGCCGCGCTTCATGTCATAGCGCCAGGGCGGGTCCGCGTACACAATGCCATATTTCTTAGCCTCCGCCATCAGCGGGCCTGCTCACTCTTGGCAGGCGCGGGCTTTGCCGGCTGCGTCTTGACCTTTCCGGCATTTTCTTTCAGGGCGCCGGTCAGGGAAGGCTTTTCTGCGTCCCTGGTCGCTTCAAGGGTGGCCTGCAAATTTTCAATCGCCTGGCCGTACCCTTCGATCAGGGCGTCGTTGAGCTGCCTGCGAAAGTCCGCCGTCACCGGCCAGCACACATCCCTCCATTTTCCCTGCTTATCCTGGGTGGAAGGCATGTTGACATACAGGCCGTTCTCGCCGGAGCAGATACGGAAGCCGTCGATCTTGAAACAGTCGCCAATCGTCACGTTGGCAAAGGCCAAGAGGTTCCCCATCGGGGCAATCGGGCGCACGGTTACATCCAGCTTCAAGCTTTCGGACGCCTGAGTGTCCGGCTGCATGGGTTCGGTATTGGTTTTACTCATAATGAAAGTTCCTCCTTGTTAAAATGTAGTTGTTACCCGCTAATGCGAGTTGAATATACTTTTAGATAACGAGCCTGTCTTAAAGAGGGCGAAGGCCAGCAGTACGGTATATCCCGCCGTGCCCCAGATCGCACCGTGAATATCGCCGGACGAGGGGATCGACTGGACCAGCACCGCGTAGATCGCGACGCATACCAGAATTAAGAACCCCTGGAATCCCAGAGCGAACAGGGAACGAAGGTAATTCGTCCCCATCTGTCCCCATTCACGGTTTGCCATTGTGGAAAACGGTATGGGTGCCAGGCTGACCGTGAGATATATTTCAATCATGCGGCCATAGACAATGACAAAGATCACAATAGACAGTACCCACATACACAGGTTGATGATGTTGGTTTCCAGCCATAAGCCGATCAGCTCCCACATCCCCATTGCTTCAAGCTGCGTTTCCAGGTCAGCCAGCGCCGCCGTGACATCCAGGTTCCCGTTTATCACGCCGGCGCTCCGCGATACCACATTTTGGGCGACATCAAACACCGCCATGACAATCGTAAAACAGTTGGTAAGCAGGTAGGTGGCTACAAAGGTCTTGAAGATCCACTTGAAGATGTTGAACGTATCAAAATCGTGCATGTTGTTCTTTTCCAAAATCATCTGAATCAGCTCATATACCAGCACAAAGGTCAGGATCATGCCCGCAATGGGAATGACGACGGTTTCAGAAAGATTCTGGATCATACTGAACACGCCGCCATTCCAGCCCTGCGGGGTCTGTCCGACCTGCCCGGCCACATCCGCGACCTGGCTGTTTACCGATTCAAAAATACTGGTGTACTGCCCGGTGATCGCTTCGATCAGGCCCTCTTTGATCCAGTCTGTTATCCAATCAAACAGACTGCCCATCGGCTATTAACTGAACAGGCCGGACAGGAGCGGAATCAGCGTGGCACCCACCAGGGCGATACCGCCGCCCGCCATAAGCTGCTTGATCCCCTGGGATTTTGCACCGGGGTTGTCGCTGCCGTAACCTTCCAAAAGGTTGATGACACCCCATGCGCCGAGACCCGCGCCCAGGGCGATCACGAGAATTTTCAGCGTGTCAATCGCGCTTGTAAAAAAAGCCATAAAGTTAATCCTCCTTAATGTTCATAGAATTTATTGTTGTGGCCGCATTGGGCCGGAAACGAAAAAAGCCGCCGCCATGTTCAAATAGAAAACCTACAAAAACATGACGGCAGCATAAGGGGCAGGACAAGACCTGCGGGGGATATTCAGTTGTCAGGGAGAATCACGAATCCGCAATAGGCGCCTCCTTTCCAAAGGGTATAGAAAAACCCGCCATACAATAAGGAAATGATACGGCGGGTTTTACGCGCTTGTCTGCGCTGCCAGTTCTTCCGGCGTGATCTCATAGTTGGGGTACAGCTCTCTGGGACGTACAGGCAGTCTTGTAGACAGGTATTTCTCTATGTCAAAGGCGTTCTTTTCGTCAAAATCCGAAAGATATTTGTAATTCGGGTGTTTGGTAATGTCATACTTCCGGGACAGGAAGGGACGCACGCCCCTGATCTGCAGGAGGCATTTTCCGCCGTCCATCACCGCAAGCTCGTCAACGGACATCAAATCTTTTCCCAGCTTTTGAAAGTTCTGCCCGTGGGATTCCTGGGTGCCCTTCGTGACGCTGGTGTTATATAGATCAATGGTTTCTTTCCCCAGCAGGGAGTTCCAGCTTTTCAAGGTGGTTTCCTCCTTACCTCCCAGGAAAAGAGAAGAATCACAGTTGCCGATGATCGTGTCCATGTTGTCCTTATAAAGCGCTTTGAGCTGACTCTGGGCCTGCAATACCAGGCAGGCGGATATTTCCCTGGAACGGATCGTTGCCATCAGCTTTTCCAGGTTCGGGATTTGGCCTATATTGGCCGCCTCGTCGATCAGGCACCGCACATGGACCGGGAGCCTGCCACCAAATTTATCATCCGCCCGCTCACAGAGCAGGTTGAATAGCTGGGTATAAGCCATACTGACAAGGAAATTAAAGGTCGCGTCCGTATCACTGATAATAAAGAACAGCGCCGTTTTCCTGTCGCCCACCAGGTCAAGTTCCAGCTCGTCATACATGGTGATCTCCCGGACTTCCTTAATGTCAAACGGGGCAAGCCTGGCGCCGCAGCTAATTAAGATCGACTTAGCCGTCTTGCCTGCGGCCAGCTTGTATTTTTTATACTGCCGGAGGGCAAAGTGATCCGGGTCTTTCTGCTCCAGTGCGTCAAACAGCAAATCTACCGCGTTCTTGAAAGTCTCGTCATCCTCCCGGACCTCCATAGCGTTTATCATTTCCACCAGCGTGGAAAAGTTCTGCTCATTGGAGGGCGCTTCATAATAGATGTAGCCGATCAGCGCCGTATAGAGCAGTGTTTCGGCCTTGACCCAGAAATCGTCTCCCGATTTCCCTTCGCCTTTCGTGTTGGCGATCAGCACCGTTACCAGTTTGAGAATGTCCTTCTCATTGTGGATATACGCAAAAGGGTTATAGTGCATACTCTTTGAGAAATTGATGGTGTTGAATACCTTGATTTTATACGGCTCATACACGATCTTACCATTCTTGCCACGGACCGGCTTTCCGTCCTTATCCAGCTTCGGTGTGCCCCGGCTTAACAGCTTTCCAACCTCAATCAAGACCGTGCCCTTCGGATCGGTAACGACATAGGAGCTGTGCATCTGCATGAGATTGGGCTTGATAAAAAACCTCGTTTTGCCGGAGCCGGAACCGCCGACCACCAGCACATTTTTATTCCGGGCGTTGGCCGGGTTCTTCGGCCTGCCGGACATCATAAGCCCCTCGCTCTGCGTCAGAATGATGTTGTTTTCCGGTTTTTGGTCCATAAACGGTGCAATATCCGTTTTGCTGCCCCAGCGGGCAGAACCGTATTCCACATTTTTACGGTACTTTTTTGCGTCCTTTCCTTTGAGATACACCGCCAGCCTCATAATGACCGCACCGCAGAGCCCCACCAGCCAATCCAGCGCCGCACCGGGCCACATGCTCTGAAAGGCCAAAGTGAAGCCTTCACTTAGCCCCAGCAGTTTTTGCGAAGCATCCGCTCCGGGAGCCAGCCGTACCGTCTGGCCCAGCTTTGCGAATACCAAAAGGAACAGAAGGTAAGGCAGGTGGAGGATCACCTGCTTTTTCAGGGTGACCGTATCTATCTTCAACGCTCCGGCCCTCCATGCTCCTTATTCTTTACCTTGTCACGGCCAAGCGCCTGTGCCAGCTCTTTGAATTTGGCAAGCTGGGAAAGCAGCGACGGCCTGGTGCTACGGGCAAGGTCTTTTCTTGTATATTCCTTAAATGCCGCGGTCAGGGCGTCCGCCTGGTTTGCCTTGAAATACACCGTCCATTTGGGCGGATCCGTGCCGGGGTCTTTTTCAATGTGATAGCGGACCTCATGCTTTTTGGCGATCCGTTCAAAAGAGCGAATCCGTCCGGTCACTTCAATGGTACTGGCGCCGGGGTCCCTGGCGGTCAGCCGCTTCATGCTGTTGCGGCCAACTTTCGGGGTATTGCGGCTATGCTCCATCTTTTGAAGCGCGGCGGCAATGGCCGCTTTCAGCACCCGCCCGGACAGCTTTGCCGCCTGGACCGTGACCGACATGGTTCTTTGTTCAATATCTTCCTGCACCTACATCCTCCTTCCTGAAAAAATATAGTCTGTTCATTACCGTGCCTCACTTAGTACCTGCTGGCGCGGGGCGTGTTCGTGGGCTTTTTCCGCCTGTTCGATCTGAATCCGGGCGTGCCGAAGGAGCGTCTTAATCATGGAAGCCGGTTCTTTCACTTCCGAAAGGTGCTCCGTCATGCCTTTGCACTCGTCTGGCAGATAATCCGCCATTGCTTTACAGGCATCTTCCAGACTTCCGATGAATCCCCAGCAGCTATCCGACAGCTCGCCGTTTTTATACAGCTCAAAGCCATAACACTCACCCCGGAGATAGGCGTCATACTCAGCAACCTCGCCCCTAAGCAAATCCTCGGCTTTTTTTCGGAGGGCGCCGGTCATTTTCTCCCCGCCGAACTCTTTCAGCACATCCTCTTTGGAAACATACACCCAACCTACCTGCCCGCTGTCCCAGGGATCGTGGAAACTCTCTGTCTGCATGGCAAGGCCGCTGTGGTCCAGAAGGTACAGGGGCATCACAACGTATTTTTCAGAGATCACCCGGAGCATGGCATCATCCACGGCACGGGGGTCGGGGTGGTCGCCAGTCATTTTCCGGCTCCAGACCATATTTACCATGCGCTCATAGCGTTCCGTGCCGCGCTCATTGTTGCCAACGGTGTTTAAGTACATTTCCCGCAGAAAATCGTCCTTGTCAATATAGTTGTGGTGGTCGCCCAGGGCATAGCGGGGGTGGAAGCATACCATTGTCCCGAAGTTGTCATTAACTTCACGAGGGCTGATCAGCATATCGTCCGGCTGCACCATTAAGGCATAGGGTTCCTGTTCTGCCATCAGCATAAGCCATCAGCTCCTTTCCGGTTCTTTCTTTTTCTCCGGCGTCTTAGGTTCTGCCTTTGCCGCCTGTTTCTTAGCGTCGTCAAGCAGCTCCCGCAGCGACACATCCCGCTTTGCCTCCGGCTGCCGGGCGCCGCCCAAAAAATCCGGCACTTCCTTAAACCCAATGCTGTCCACATAGTAGGCGGTGTCGCTGCCTTTTTCGTGGAGCACTACTACATCAGAGACAGAAAGGGAATGCCCCTTAAAATCCTCCGGGTGGTCGATGTTAAAGCGGGTATAAATATCTTCCAGTGTTTCGCCGGGCGAAAGCTCCGCCGCATAGACCATCTGGTAATTGTCCCTGTCTACCGGGAGCCCTTTCTTTTCCAGCCAATCAAGGGACATAAAGCGCAGGTCATCGGTGCTGTCCGATAAGTCAAGCTGGTAAATGGAGTAGGCGCTGATCCCGTATTCTTTTTCATAGGCGGCAATGCGATCCAGCAGCGGCCCGGCCTCGCCGTTCAGGTGTTCCTCCTGAATGACAGTTGCCATCCTCATGCGTATCTTTCCGGTCTGCCCGGAAAGGAGTTCGTCCGCCATGCGTTCTTTTTCCTCATGGAAAACGGGGTGCATATCCGCATAAGCGTCACTGTACTGCCGCAGGAACACATCCAGGTCAAAGGCCAGGTCCGTGGACTCGTCCAGCCGCATTTCTTCCCGCTGTGCCTCCTGTGCGGCCATCTGCGCCCGCTGTGCCTCCTGTTCTTCAGGGGAAGGGACCGGCTGCTTGACTGCCAGGATTTTCCCGGCAATGCGGACAAACTGCTCCGGGTGCTCAAACTGCTGCCGGTATTTCTCCATAAGGTCTGCTGGAAGGTCTGTAAAATCTTCCTCGCCAAGCCCGCAGAGAAAGAAATTCCCTGCAACAATGTCATAGATATTGCCCTCGTCATCATGGAGAGCACGGTTCAGGGGAAGCCCCATGTATTTGCCTTCCTCGTTACAGATCAAGGCAACCGGGTCATCGTAAGGGTAAACAGCCTGAATGTCCCCGCCGACAGCGGCCTGCAATGGCTCCAGACCTTCGCCAATTTCTGCCGCATAGGGGACTTTCCCAGGCTCCACCATTAAAACTTTCATAACTGCATATCCTCCTTCTTTTTATTCGGCTTTGCCTGCCGCCTGCCTTCTTCCCGTTCTTTCCCTGGCTGCGTTTTGGAAGCGGTAAGCCTGCTTACGACAGAACCCTTCGCCGCATTCTCCGCCTCAATCTCTTTTGCGGACAGCCTGCGAAAACTGTCTGTGTCCGGGATAAGGGCAAGCCCGCTGCCATTGTCCCATTTCACATGAATCTGAGACTGGTCATCCACATAGTTAACCGTTCCCCTCATTCCTGCCGGAATCGGTGCAAACGGATCATCCATCCCAATCAGTTCCAGCCTTGTACCGGGAGGGTATGACTGCCGGTAAGATTCTGCCATGCGGCGGTTCTTTTCCCACTCATTCATAAGCTGCTCCTTTCTTCTGACTGATATTTTTCTCCCTGTCGGACCGGCTGCCCGGATTCTTTTGCGTCCAGCTTCGCCGCCGCCAGTTTCCCCAGCACGGAAGGCTTTTCCGCCTTTTCGGGCAAAGAAATATCGCCCTCCGAAACCTCGGCGGCGGTGTGCTCTGCCTTGACCGGTTCCTGGCCCTCCACGGTATAACCGGGAAGGAGGGTACCGTGAACGGTAAAGTGGTGCTCATATTCTTTTGGAATCTGCGGAGAGATTTCTGTAAACAGGTGGGAGTAGGCTTTCTTGCGCCCATCCAGGTATTTCATAGCGGCGGCTTTGTCGGTATAGCGTTTCTGGTTCTGCCCGGCGATCTTTTCCCCATATCCCTCCTTCGGGGAATTCACATACACATCCCATGTCACATACCAGGCAACCGGGACGCTTTGCTTCGTTTCCCGGTCATATTTGGTATCTTCCCAAACGCTGCATGTCATCTTATAGACACGGTTGCTGATTTCCTCGGCGTCCCGCCAGTTGCCGGTTTTGCGCCATTCATTTCCCGTATGTGCAACCTCCGGGGTCCGCAGGTATTCCAGCGAGCGGTTCAATTTCTGTGTGACTGCCGCCTGCTGTTCCCATTGTTTTGCCGCCGCCTGCACGATTGCAAGGGCTTTCTGCTCGCCGTCTATGCTGTCCTGACGCAATGCCTCCAGTGCATCCGCACCCTGCGTAATCAGGGAAGATATATCCACATCCTCACAATATACGTTGTGCTCCAATTTGAGCTGGCTGCCTTCCGTTAGATAGTCAAACCGGTAAACCTGATAATCCTTGTTTTCTTCCAATGTTTCACCTCCTTAAATCTCCGGCGCGTGGGACTTTTTAGGAGCCGCCTGCGCCGGGGTACTTTTTTCTGCCGATCTTGCCGCCGCAAGTTGCCCGATCACCGAAGGGCGTTCCATCGTAAATATGGTAATCTGCTCATTTTCAGCCAACGGTACAGCCTGCACCGCAAGGGGCAGCGTTGTTTCCGCATGGGTAAGGGTGTGCTGCAATTTCAAATCTGCCACGATCTCGTCAAACACCGCGTTGATCGCCCTGCGTTCCTCACCCTGGGGATAGGCTTTCAAAACCTCTGTTTCCCCGGATTTATCCATGACAAGGGCTACCGCGCAATCCGCATGGCCGGCCAGATAATCAGAAGCATAGGGCAGCTTATCCTTGATATAACAGGCAAAAGCCCTGGCCGTCATTTCCGTGTTGCTGTCCCAATAGCCGCCGTCTTTCTCGCATTCTTTTCCCATTTTTACGGAATTGCGGTAGTAGTCGGTCTCTGTCCGCCCGATCTGCGGGGTTTCCTGTTCCTGCATCCTGTGAAGCATCCGCTCGAACATTTCCAAACGTTCACGATCACTTTTGGGAATCACATGGCCGCTGACGGATTTCTTTAAGGCGCTGATCTGATCCACAGAACCGACCTCCCCGGAAAGGAAAGCGTCTTTTAATGCCACATACTGTTCCAGCGTACTTTCATTGCCGTACCGCTTCAAGGAGCCAAGCACCGCCGAATCCAGCCAGCTTGCCGCGTTTTTCTTTGTCCGGCTGTTCTGTGCCTCGGTGCGTTTGGCCGCCTGCTCCGGCGTCTCCGGTTTGTACTTCATGGTATCAATGAGCTTTTGGAACAATGGGTAAAGGCGGGGCTGTTCTGAGAGCATCCCTTTCGCGCCCATCTTTGCCCCCAAATAGTCGTCAAAGCCGTGCCACCATTCATGCGCCAGGGAACCGGCCCCGTGCATCTTCGTAAGGTTGATGACCTTGCGGAGCGGTTCATAATGGGCCGCGGCGTTGCCGCTGCCCCTGGCACCGAAAGCGATAGCAAGCGTGCCGCCAAAGGCAATATCCTGATCGCTGATCTGTAAGGCAGCCGCCAGGTCTTTCAGTGCTTCAAATCCCATGTTCAGGGACGCCTGCCGGTCATTCTGGTTCATCCAGTTTCCAAATTCGCCGCCCCGGAAGCCGAAAGTGTCAAGATAATGCTGTCCGGTGATCTCCTGACCGCTCCGGTAGTCCGGCCCGGTCCGTCTCACATGCGCAAGCTGCGGAGGGGTAAACCGGACCTTTCCGCCTTTGCTCCGCTGCCGGGCAAAATCCTGTACCCATTTCAGGGCTGCCTCACGGGATTCCAAATTTGTCTGCAAAATGGAATAGCCTTTCGTCACATAATAGGTGCCGGGTTTCCAGTCGTTATTTCTGGAATAGGTGTTTTTCCCGTCATTGAAGTGGATCGCATAGCCCTTTGGCATCTTCTGGTCTTTGGAAACGCCAAACTGTTCCTGCTGCGCCTTTTGCGTGAAATCCCGGTCAAAGTGAGAAGCGGAGCGGATATGTAAGGCCTGCACCAGCTTATTGGTAATGACCGGGTTATCCAGGGATTTCTTCGTAGCGCGGTAATGGGTTCCGCTGGCCCAGCCCTGCACCTGCTCCACATATCCATTTTGTATCAGAAAGCGGTCATAGGCTTGCATAGCGTCATCCAGTGTGCGCACATCCTCGATCACGGCCTGTAGCTGCCGGACGGTCTCAATATATTCCTCCTGCCTGGCACGCCTGAGCTCCGGGGTTTTGTCACTGTACCGGTATTGGGGAGAAGCCCCCAGGCTGTCCCGTGCCTTTTTGATGAAATAGACAACGCCGAGGGGAACGCCATCGTCAAGCATGGCCTGATAGTCCGGTTTCTTCCAGACATTATCCTTCTTGACGAATTTCTCCGCCTCCCGCTCATTCATGGCGCCCAGGTCGTCTACATACAGGCCGCGGTCTTTCCAGAGGTCTTTTTTCGCACCTCCGATCTTTTCCCCAAAATCCTCATGCTGTAAATTTTCTGCCAAACATTATCACCTCCAGTCTGTGCGAAAACTTAACGCAATCATTTATAAGCATTTCCATCCTCCGGGTGCTGTCCGCCGGCAATCTTGCTCACGATTTCCGGCCCGGTTTCATAAATTTGCATCAGGCGCTTGGCCGTGCCGCTGGGCTGAACGGCGCCGCTGGTCCAGAGCCGGACAGTGGAGGGCGTAACGTTCATCAGAAGCGCAAAGCCCTTTTCGTTCATATCCAATTTTTCCATCAAAGCCTTAACCATATCGGGGCCATATTCCGGGCACCGGGCGGCTTCGGCGATCATTTGCAAAGCGGTATTTTCTGTCTTCGTCATGTTAAAATCCTCCTGTTAAATTGAAATAGCCGCCTGTTTCTGGCGGCATTGTAGTTGACGGCCTTTAATTTGTTCCCTGATATGTTGCAGCTTTTCGTTATAGTCCTTTCCGACGCGGGGCGGGTTGACGCTCACCCGGATATGCTTAAACCGCTGATCCTCATGGAGCATGGCTTTGATTTTCCGGGCATTGGTAAGGCCGCCAAGATCATTGTCCATGTAAAGCGTGACCCGCTTTATTTCCGGGTGGCGTTCCAGAAACGCGGTCAGCGCCACATGGGAGGTGCCTCCCAGGGATAAGCGGTAGCCATTCCATTTCCAGCCTTCGAGCTCTTGCAGCGTGGCATGGGAAAGTGCGTCAATGGGAGCCTCAAAAACGGCCACATGGCGGCTGCCCGGATTCTGCGGTGGGTAGCAGAAGCTAAATTCCTTGTCACTGCCATAAACATCCTTTTTGAGATTGCCGGTGATACCGCGCATACAGGCAAACTTCGCTTTCCCCGCGTTGTCTTTTCCGACAAACACGCAGACCGGTTCGCCATGATACCGGGCCTCATAGAAAAGCCCGTTCCGAAAGCACCGGCTGATCACATCCGAACTGATCCCGCGCCGCTGCAAATACGAAACAGCGGCGGTAGCACACCGTCTGGCCCAGGGCAGCGTAAACGGTTTCTTTTCCGGCTCTCTCTGTGCCTGCTTTGCCGCCGCGCTTTGGTAAGCCGGCGTCTGCCGTATTTCTCCGCCTGCCAGTGCTTGAACCGCATCCACCAGACCATAGCCCCGAATCTGGATCAGGTAATCCAGGGCGTTAATACTGCGGCCCCGGCTGTTCCAGTACCAGTACCGTTTCCCGGTCACATAGACCAGGCTGTCATGCTCCTTGTGCCGGTAATTGGGGCCGTCCCGTTTGAGCACGCCGGGCTCATGGGATTGCAGCCAGGCGAACAGGTCCGCCTCCCGTGCCGCCTGAATCTGCTCTTTGGTTACACCGGGCATGGTGTCGGCACAGATTTTCGTTTCATCGTGCTTCGCCTCCTTCCTGTGATGATATGAAAAAAGACGCCTGAAAGCGCCTAACAGCCGTACAGGTCATGGTTGACCTCCGCACGGTAATAGCTATCCATTGTTGCCGGCGCGTTATACAGCGCTGCCAGCAGATAAGCCTTGATGTTGTTGACCTTCGTAACGTTCTTGTCGATACAGTCAAAAACATACTCCAGGTGGTCGGAATTGATCTTTAAGAACCGGCTCCTGACAACCTCCCGTGGGAAGTCGTCTCCGGCAATGCGGATATAGGGCCGTCTTGACAGCACCGTTTCCAGCATAAGCTCCACAGTCTCGTCCATGCGTTCCTGCCCATAGCGGGGAACCAGAAAGTCATACTCAATATTCTCTTTGATAATTCCACGGTATGCCTCTGCCATATCCATCCTATCAATCCCATCCTGACAGCCTGCCGTTTCCGGCTCTTCCGGATAGATTGATTGATGTGTCCTTGATATATCCGTTTTTGATTTTTTAGTTTTTTGTGGATTAGTATTTAATTGTGCGGGATTTTCCTGTTCAGGTTCCGCCTGTTCAGGTTTTGCCTGTCTTGGATTTACCTGTCTTGGATTTTCCCGTTTAGGTGAAACACCTTGTTTTACGCCGGTTACAGGCTTTTCGTGGATCGTGTACTCAATATCGCCGAGCTGTCCGTTCTCATTGCGGAGGCGCTGCCTGGTGAGATACCCGTGCCGTTCCAGCTCCTTCAGGGCGGTGGTAATGGAATCCACGCCATCCCTGCAAATGTGGGCCAGCCCCTTTGTGGTATAATCCCAATCTTCCGGCAGCGACAGCATAAGGGAAAGAAGCCCCTTCGCCTTTAAGGACAGTTCCGTATTGCGCAGGTGGTGATTGCTCATAACCGTAAAGTCCTTCGTTTTCTCTACACGGAATACAGCCATTTCACAGCCTCCTTTCTTCGGTTATTCCGTTACAAAGCGCGGTCCCTGCGGTCATAATGGAGATGGCCGCCTGAGACCTTCGCATGATTTTTCAGTTTGACTTCGCCCCGTTCCTGGCTCTCTAAGAATTTCTGATAGCCGGCCTCCGTAAGAAACAGGCGCATTTTATCGCCCTTATCCCCAACAGGGGAATCATAGGACAGCACATCAAAGACGATCATGTGCTTAACCTCCGGGTCAAAGCGTTCCAGCCCCATGATGTCATGCCCCTTTAATTTCTCCGCGCCGGACTGCTGCCTGGCCTCGGCGATCCTTTCCCCGATAGTCCGGGGCGGGTGGGGCAGCCGGTAATTCTTCTGAATGTCCCGCACCAAATCCATGCACTCACGGTCCGACAGAACACGCACCTTTGCCATAAGGCTTTCCGCCGCCTCCCGCAGCTCGGAATTGTTTGAATATCGCACGGTCATGTAAAGCTCATTCAGAACCTTTGCCTGACAGTCTCCTTCGGCCTGAAAGAGCATCTTTTTTTCCATTTCGTTCAGTTCCATGTGTGGCTCCTTTCTTCTAAAAATCTGCATGAAAAAAGGGCGTCCACCTAAAAAGATGAAACGCCCACGGCAATCAGCGGCCAGGCAAAATGCCGGACCGCTGGCACTATTCGGTTTTGTCGTTAATGTAACAGCCTCCTTTTTTCGTCAATTTTCTCGCCATATTTCAACTTGGGAAAAGGAATTGAATAGACGGCGACAAACGCTGAAACCCCTTGAAAATCAAGGCTTTTTCCGTTTGTCGTTATTATACCGTAATGGCACAGCCACATTTCACTCTTGATTGATATGGGCTTTTCTGCGGTGGCGATTGCTGACCGAGTTGGTCACGAAAGTATTGATATTACTTATCAGTACGCACACCTCTTTCCGTCAAAGCAGATTGAGATGGCAGAAAAATTAGATGATTTAGGGAAAGGAGATTTTGAAAATGTCAGCTAAGAACAGAGATAACAAAAATCGTTGGAGGAATATCACAGTAGGGTTTCGAGTATCGCCCGAAGAAAACGAACTCATTAACAGAGCTGTAGCTCTATCAGGATTGCCAAAACAGGAGTATTGTTACCGCCGTTGCTTAAATCAGGATGTGGTGGTACAGGGCAATCCGAGAGTGTATAAGGCGTTGAAAACGGAATTTGCCACAGTCCTTGCGGAACTGAAAAGGATTGAAGCAGGAAAAGGTGTGGATGATGAACTGCTGAGTGTAATAGAACTGATTTCCATTATTCTCGGCGGTTTGAAAGGAGAGGATGCGAATGGAGAATAAAAAAGAAATGACTATTCCAAATGTATCTGCGGCAACAGATGCGGAACAGTCACTTTCCAAATGTACTGACAATAGTATAGTCAATCAGGATACGGATTTCAAGGGGTACGAGCAATCTTTTGAAGAAATGCAAAGGGAAATACTCAGACAGTTAGACCCTTCCTATCTGAAAACAGTATCAATGACAACGCTGTATGATACGGTGTTTGAGGTTCAGACACCACTTATCGACGGTCTGCTCCAAAGGGGAACTTACCTTTTCGTAGGTTCCCCGAAAGTGGGAAAGAGCTTTATGATGGCACAGCTTGCCTATCATATCAGCACAGGCACACCGCTTTGGGAGTATAAGGTGCGTAAGGCAACGGTGCTTTATTTTGCCCTTGAAGATGATTACCCACGTTTGCAGAAGCGATTGTTTCAGATGTTCGGTGCAAAGGAGACAGGCAATCTGTATTTCGCAACGGAATGTAAAACGGTCAATGGCGGACTGGAAGAACAGATAAGAGGGTTTATGAGGGAACACCCAGACACAGGCTTGATTATCATAGACACCTTAAAGCGTGTGCGTGAAGCAGGCGGAGCAGATTACAGCTACGCAAGTGATTATGATGTTGTGGCAAGGCTGAAAGCGTTGGCAGACAGTTACAAGGTTTCAATGCTTATTGTTCATCATACACGCAAACAAAAATCGGAAGATATATTCGATATGATTTCAGGCACGAATGGTCTGATGGGTGCGGCAGACGGTGCATTTGTTCTCAGTAAGGACAAGCGTACTTCCAACAATGCCACACTTGATGTTGCTGGCAGAGACCAGCAGGATATGAAAATCCATCTTGTAAGGGACAGCGAGCGATTGGTGTGGAACTTTGCAAAATCGGAAACGGAGATGTGGAAAGAACCGCCCGAACCTCTGCTTGAGAAGATAGCGGATACGCTCTTTTCGGAAAGTGACAGATGGGAAGGAACTGCTTCGGAACTTTGCGAAAGGCTTGCGGTGGATATAAAGCCGAATGTACTTTCTTTAAGGCTCAGTATCAACGCAAGCAGGCTGTTTCGTGATTACGGTATCCGTTATCAGAACAGCCGCACACACGACGGAAGAAAGGTTTCACTTTGGAAAGAAACCGAGCAGACGGCGTGACAAACGGTGTCAAAGGTGTCAATGTTTTTGAGAGCAGCACGCTGTGAAAAACATTGTCACCATCGTCACACTTTGACACCGGATAAAGTTTAGGGGAGTGTGCAGAGAGTGCCTTTTCAAAGGCGGCTCTTTGGTCTCGCCTGCTGGCTCGGTCGGTTCGCAGGCGTGTGTGCCACCGGCACACGCTCACCCCTCGGAGAGCCTTCGGAGAACGCAAAACCTGTTTACAGGTCGCATTTTTGATGGGTGTACCCGTCAAAAGTGCTTTTGCGTTACTTTTGACAAAAGTAACAAAACCTGAGAATGTTGAAATTTACAGATGGGAGATGAAAAAATGCAGAGAACGATAAGTGCAATGGTCGGTAAAGGCTCGGTCAATCACAATAGCCGAAAGTTCCGAGCAGAAAATGTAGACGGAACTCGTACTCATCTCAATATCGACTACTGCAATGAAAATATAAAGACAGTTTATCACGAATTGTTTGATGAAGCATTGGAAAGATACAATGCCAAGCAGATAAGGTCAGACCGAAAGATAAAAGATTATTATGAAAAAATCCGAAGTTCCAAGCAGGAAAAACCGTTCCACGAAATCATTTTACAGGTGGGCGGTAAGGGAAATATGAACGCCGATACGGAAAACGGAGAACTGGCAAAGCAGATTTTAGATGAATACTATCAGGGTTTTCAGGAGCGAAATCCACAGCTTCGGGTGTTCTCGGCTCATCTGCATATGGATGAAGCTACACCACATCTGCACATAGATTTTGTACCTTTTACCACAGGCAGCAAGCGTGGACTTGATACAAGAGTGTCACTAAAGCAGGCTCTTGCAACGCAAGGTTTTAAGGGCGGCAGTCGTGGCGATACGGAGTGGTCGCAATGGATACAGTCCGAAAAAGAACAGCTTGCGGCGGTGATGGAACGTTATGGGATTGAGTGGGAACATTTAGGCACACACGAAAAACATCTTTCTGTTTTGGATTATAAAAAGCAGGAAAGAGAAAAAGAAGTGGCGGCATTAGGTGCGAAAATCGAGCAGAAACAGATTGAATTTGATGTGTTGTCGGAACGAGTATTGAACTATGATAAGGCAAAAGACGAGCTGTCAAATCTTGAAATAGAGCTTGATACTGCACCGAAATATCAGTTGCCAGAACCAGAGAAATTTATGACTGCAAAGGCATATAAAACCAAAATGGCAGAGCCGGTTGTAAGGAAATTGAAGCAACTTGTCAAAACGGTGCTTGCCCGCTGCTTTGAGGGGTGGGACAACTATCATAGGCTGAATACAGCGAATGCACAGTTATACCGCACCAATCAGCGTTTGGAGAAAGTCAATGAAAGATTGACCGAAGAAAACAAAATCCTAAAAGCAGAAAATAAAGATTACAGCCTGCTCCGTAAGGTTTTTGGTCGCAAACAGATAGATGATTTGTTGGAGCAGGCAAGAACAGTTAAAGGTCGCAAGCGTGATAATACACGATCACGATAGACAAAAATCACAGGAGGAAAAGGAAAATGACAAAGACAATTTTTGAAGAAATGGGCGGAACTTATAGACAGGTGGGTGATTATTTATTGCCGAACATCACAGTACCAGCCGAAGAAGAAATAGAGCCGATTGGTTTATGGGGGAAACGACATGCAAGGCATTTAAAGGAACACTATAAAGTGTTATATATGAACCTGCTGACAAGCGGAAAGCTGCATAGTTATCTTGCAGAAGTCGATAAGCAAGCAGAGGATATGTTTCTTCGACTGGTAAAGGAATATGCCGACAGACAAGATGTGACGGAACAATTAAAGAAAGATAATCCCTACGAATGGATTGGAAGAATGAATAATATTCAGGCTTGTGTGAGGGAAGTTGTAGGAACGGAGTTGATTTACACATAAGCGTTTTACGGTATGGTGCTCCTGCGTTTGCTGGAGTGCTGTGGTTGTGGTTGTAAAGAGGTTGTGAAAGATTGAATTTCGTAATGGTTGGATGTATAATTAGGAAGTGAAAATTTTAATTTGCACTTCCATAAGGTGAAATGTATTGACACAAAAAATACAGTATGATAGTATTGCCATTAGAAGAAAGAAAGGCACATTTTGTGTAAGGTGAGGAAATGATTAATAGATAATTTGATTTAAGTAAGACACATATAGTTATTGAGCCTGTAGAGAATAGGTTTGTTTTGTGTACGCTTAAGTTGGATTATCGCAAGAGGCATTTCCTTTGTTTTCCTTTTGGAAAAGAAATAAGGGTCTATTTAGCGAGTCTATTTTTGCGTATGCAAAAAAGACTCGTTTTTGTGTGTTCAAAATAATAATTGGCTCAGACTTCGAAAAGGAGAAACTTTAATGTTGCAGATAAAAAAATTAAATTTAACACATAAAAAAGACCTGAGAATAATTCTTAATGATTTCAACCTTGTGCTAAATGATGGAGATAAGGCAGTTATTATTGGAGAAGAGGGAAATGGGAAATCGACATTAATGAAGTGGATATACAATCCGTCGCTTGTAGAAAACTATATAGAAGCAGATGGGGAAAGGATAATGGGACACGAACGTCTTGGTTATCTTCCGCAGGAGATGCTCGATGAAGATAAGGAAAAAACAATATACGAATATTTTTCTGAAGAGGAAATATTCTGGGAGAAAACGCCTAAAGAATTGTCTGTTATTGCGGGAAAATTTGGAATGAAAAATGATTTTTTCTACAGTAACCAGACAATGGGTAGTCTTTCAGGAGGCGAAAAAGTCAAGACACAACTTATGAGGCTTTTCATTCGCGATGTTTCTGTGCTGTTGTTGGACGAACCTTCCAATGACATCGACATTGCGACGCTTACATTACTGGAAAAAATCATAAATGACTGGAAGCACATTGTGCTTTTTATTTCACACGATGAAACGCTGATAGAGCGTACTGCCAACATGGTGATACATATCGAGCAGATTATACGAAAAACAAAGGCGAGATATACCGTGGCAAAGCTTCCCTATAGACGCTATGTGGAAGAACGGCTTCATAAATTTGAAATCCAAAAACAGCGGGCACTGAGTGACCGTAGGGAGAAAAAGATTCGCGATGAAAAATATCAAAGAGTTATGCAGAGTGTACAAGGTGCATTAAGAAGTTGTACCAGACAAGCACCGTCTGTTGCCAAAAACTTAAAGGACAAAATGCATACGGTTAAGGCAATGGAACGAAGATTTGAAAAAGAAGATGAAAATATGACTCAGATGCCGGAACAGGAAGAAGCAATCTTTGTCAAATTAGGGGATGAAAACTCACACATTCCCGCAGGAAAAACGGTCATAGAATATGAACTTTCAAAGCTTGTGACTCCGGATGGCAAAAGAATTTTAGCAGAAGGAATTCATTTAAAAATAAAAGGTTCAGAAAAAATCTGTATGATAGGAGCCAACGGGGCAGGAAAAACGACTCTTCTAAAAAAGATAGCGGAAGAACTCCTAAATCGGAATGACATTAAAGCAGAATATATGCCTCAAACTTATGAAGACCTGCTGGATTTGGATGTTACACCGGTTGATTACCTTGATAAAACAGGAGATAAAGAAGAGCGTACAAGAATTAGAACATACCTTGGTTCACTTAAATACACACCAGATGAAATGGAGCATCCGATTCGGGAGTTATCAGGCGGACAAAAGGCGAAAGTGCTTCTCTTGAGGATGAGCTTAAGTGGTGCAAATGTTCTTATTCTGGATGAACCGACAAGAAATTTTTCACCATTGTCCGGTCCGGTAATAAGAAAAATGCTCCGAGAATTTCCGGGGGCTGTCATTAGCATTTCTCACGATAGAAAGTATATTGAAGAGGTGTGCGATAAAATATATCAGCTAAATCCTAATGGATTACAGCTAATTGGTGATTGATAACAAAAAGGATGAAAGACTGACAAATTTCAGGCTTTTAGTGAGTTGGAAAGCATACAAAGATTTGAATTTGGAGGATAGATTATGGTACGTACAGAAGATGCATGTGAAATTATAAAATATGCTTTGCAAAACGAAATTAAAGTATATTTAGATGGCGGATGGGGTGTTGATGCACTTCTTAAAAGAGAATCAAGAATACACAATGATATTGATTTGTTTGTTGAACTGAAACATTATCATGATTATATTTATGTGATTAAGCAGCATGGATTTGAGGAAGTAAATACTGATTATACAACGGATGGTCATACTGTCTGGAAAGATGATAAACAAAGAATCATTGATTTACATTGTTTTGAATTTACAGATGACGGAATTGTTTATGAGGGAGATATATTTCCATCAAAAACTTTTTCCGGTATTGGAAAAGTTGGAGATATAACTGTTTCTTGTATTGAACCATTGAGTCAGGTAATGCTTCATTTGGGATATGAACACGATAAAAATGATGTGCATGATGTGATGCTGTTGTGTGAAACATTTCAAATAGCAATACCAGATGAATATAAGGAAAAGTAAAATTTCAGTTTTGTGTTGAATCTCTAAGCAAAATAGCTTATAATTTGACATGCTACATATAGTTATTATCCACAGTTATCGAGTAGGTGTTATCAATGCCGATAACAAAATGATAACATTAGCTCGTATAGGCAGGATAATATGGATATATCAAATAATCAAAAGAACGAGAAACATTACAGAGAATAATTCCTAAACAAAAAGCGTTAGTCTTTGTAGAGTTTGAATAAATTTAACTATTTAATAAGTTGGTGCGAATGGGAAGCATACATAAAAAAGCTAAGAGATTCGCACCAATTTTTTTGTATCATATGTTGTGATTTATAGAAAATAATTGAAGAAGTATTAAGAAAGTATATAAAATTTATACATTTCTTCTTTAAATGGTATGTTTTACATGAAGATTTGCGTCGTACCTCTTATGAGGTACGTGAGTTGAAATGCAAGCAATAGATTGGAGTGATGAAGATGAATGTCGTACCTCTTATGAGGTACGTGAGTTGAAATGCTCATAACCCTGTCGACGAGTCCTGAATGCCAGTCGTACCTCTTATGAGGTACGCGAGTTGAAATATCGCTAGAGTTTGTTCCACCTTTTATCTTTAGTCCTGTCGTACCTCTTATGAGGTACGTGAGTTGAAATGATTTAACGAACATCATAAACCAAATGAACAAGTGTCGTACCTCTTATGAGGTACGTGAGTTGAAATGATACCTTTCTGCAGCAGGTAGATGATCTACAGGTCGTACCTCTTATGAGGTACGTGAGTTGAAATGACCATTTTTTGAAATAATCTTCCAGTACGCTGATGTCGTACCTCTTATGAGGTACGTGAGTTGAAATGAAGTAAATAAAGCAGATGAAGTTATCAGCGAAGGTCGCATCTTGTAAGAAGCGTGAGTTGAAATGATAAAGTATTCGATAGAGCACTCTATGAGAAACGCCGCATTCGCGAGATGTGTGAGTTGAAATTGAATCGTACATAATTATTTGTCAAAGTGTCGCATCTTATGAGGTACGTGAGTTGAAATGTTGCATTTGGATTCATGTAAGTTATAACATTTATACAAATGTATAATTTCCTCTTCATTAAGATTTTTAAGGATTAGTAACACCATCGGCATGCACATGAATCCAAACACACCAAATAATTTACCACCTGCATACATACATAACAGCATTAACAAAGGATGCAGTCCTAACTGCTTTCCCATTAATTTAGGTTCTACTATATTACGTATTAAAGTAATAATTAAATATAATATTAATAATCCTATGGCTAGTTTATGTTGTCCTTGAACATAAGAAAACAGAATCCATGGTATCATAATACCGCCGGTACCTAATATTGGAAGTACATCAAAAATCGTTATGCCTAAGGCTATTAGCCAGGCTTTTTTTATATCTAAAATAGAAAGACCTATGACTAATTCAAAGAATGTTAATAGCATTAATTTGATTGTAGCTATAAACATGTTTAAAAAGGTATGAGTGGCAAAATAACGTATAGATAATATGATTTTTTGTGTTTCTGGTGAGAACTGTTGAAAAAAGAAATTAGAAAGGTTATGGTAATCAGAAGTAAAAAAGAAGCTGGAAAATATGGCTATAAAAAAGGTTAAAAGGAATTTAGGTACTGAAGATAGTAAATTACTTAATATGCTTAGAATGTTTTGCGATAAGTCGGTAACAAATCCTGAAAGAAAATTTTGTAGTCCTTCCCAAATGGATGTGATGGCACTTGATATCGCCCCATCATAATCCTTCCAAACTACTTGGACATGAGAGAAAGAATCTTGAAGAAAAGGTTCCATCGTGTTTTGATACCATTCGGGTATTTTAACAAGCACATCTTGCGTCCAAAAGTATATCTTCATACCGCAATAACTTAATATAACACCTAATAATGCATAAAAAAATAAAATGATGACAATGCTCCAAAACTTTTCATGTCCCTTTGTAATCCTGACAAAAATACGGATAATGGGACGTAACATAAAGGCTATGAAAAAACCAAGAATGAATGGTAAAAGGTAGGGAATGATATATTGAAAAAAGACATAAAAAAGGAGCATTAGAATGGAAAAATACAGAAAACGAATGATAAAGGCTCGTTGTTTTTCTGTATCCATTCTGCACCCTCCTTTATGAATGATTCATTTTATGAAACATAGAGAAATAGGTTTTCATATAAAGCAGGAACGAAATCAGTAAGAATATGGCTGTAATGAGTAAAAGGATATCTGAGTATATAGTGTTTTTAATTGGCAACAAGAGCAGTAGAAACATTGTAACATAGAAAACTGCCGTCGATACCTTACCAAACCACTGCGCACCGTTCATATAACCGCCTTTTTTTCTCATATACAGCCAACATAAGAACATACTGGTTTCTTTGACCATGAATAACAGAAACACCCATTTCATATGCTGAATCTTGAATAGCAGTACAAATACAATAGCGAACTGCAGAAGTTTATCTGCAAAAGGATCTAACATTTTACCTACTTCACTTATTGCATTCGTATGTCTTGCGATATAGCCATCTAAGAAATCAGTAAAACCACATGCTAGGATAAGAATAGCTGCGATCAGTTGTTCATCCTGCATATAATAATATATGAAAATAGGTACTAGAATTATGCGTAGCATAGTAAGTAAATTTGGTATGGTACAAATATCTGATTTTTTTATATACATGATATTCTCCTTATGTTATTTGAAAATGCAATAAATTTATAATAAGCCGCGATTATATGTCCATTCAATTGTCCAAACAATGACGGTAGAGTTGGATGCTATAGTACATCTTATACTATATGAATTTGTACGAAGAAAAGCTTTTCCAATTCTTTTGGTTAATGTTTTGTGATGCTCATTGTTTACAAAGATTAATGATGTAAGTGATTGTGCATTGTTTTAAATAATGCTTCAATATTCGTTCTAGATAAAGCTTCTTTTCTGTTAGGGAATGCTTTACTTAAACGCTCGTGTGTATGCTTACGTTTTTGATGCAGGGAATCTACCATATCATGAATTTTTTTAATATGCGATAATAAAATTTCATCTGCATCGGTACTATCTAAAACACGGCGAATACTTTCACTTATAGGTTCTTCAAGTGGAAAAATCTGGGCTGTTTTAAACTCTTTGACCAATTCTTTCATACTGTTCTCCACTTCCAAGAAGTCCTTGTTTTTGCGTAGTAATGCCATAAGTGTTGATACACCATCATAGGTGAATAGGATAATTAACAATATACAAAGTATAGCTTGTGCCGGATGCGGCAAAAGATTTATTGAATCATTTACAAATGGATGCAATACATAGTAAACAAATACAGCCATAATACCGAAAAGTGTAGAGTTTTTTAAACAAATACGTCCATTAATATTAAAAGGATATGTTGAATAATCCCACCACTTTGTATGAAAGAACATTTCCATCAGCCAGCTGGTTATGTATTCAAGTACACTTGTAACAAAGATGCCTGCTACAAATAGAAGCAGTGGCTTAGCGGCAAAAGGTGTGAGTAGGTAAATAACAAGCATAGCTCCACAGCCATAAATTGGACAGTAGGGTCCTTCTAAAAATCCACGATTTATGAATTTCTTGGCAGGAATACTGCAATAGATGCACTCACATATCCAACCTAAAAAGCTATAAGCGAAGAAACATAAGATATAGAACATAAGATATCCTCCTAGAATAACTCATACAGACGTTTATCAGAATAATCTTGTATGATAATCGGACAATCTGCAAATTTGCGTTTTTCTTTATCGCTCACAACGATAACATCAATACCGGCATTTTTCGCAGCTTGTACACCATTTTCTGTATCTTCAAAAATTACACATTCTTCTGCTTTAAGATTGACATTATGTAATGCCTCTAGATACATCTGAGGATCTGGTTTACTGCGTGTTACTTGTTGAGAAGTAATAACATAGTCAAAATAGGGAGTCATTTGTTTGTGTTTTAAGATGTGATTGACCACATCAGTTGCATTGTTTGTACATAGACATATTTTATAATTTTTTTGCTTCAGATAATGCAGGAAGGTCAAAGCTTCATTTTTCATAGGAGCATGATCATAATGATCTAGTAAAAAATCCATGATACGATCAATTAAATCTTGCGCTTCTTGTGGATCTTCCACCTCTTCACGAATCTTTTGTTCCATTTCTGAGAAGCTTCGCACGCGTGATTTTAAAACTTTTAATATTAATGTTTTTTGGACAGTCTTTAATTCACTTAATGCTTGCTTGAAATTGATATTTTCATAGGTATTGATGAGAGTACCATCCATATCGAATAAGACACCTTTTTTATTCATGAGGATCCTCCTTTTCATTTATCATTTCTATAAATTGTTCTAACTTTTGTAATCCTTTTACGATGAGTTCTTTGTCTTTATCGTTATAATAATTCCATTGTTTTTGATAATGCTGATACATGGCATCATGGATCGTATGAATACAAGCTTTTCCGGATTCTGTAGGATATAATAAGACTACACGTTCATCGCTCACGCTGCGTTTACGAAAGATATATCCTAATTTTTCTAATTTTTTGCAGGTTACAGACATATTGCCTGCATCTTGTTGCAAGGCTTTTGCACAGGCACCTATGGTACAAGCGGTATGTTCTTGAATATGGGATAAAACACGGTATTGAAGTTCACTTATTTGATATTTTTCATAGTAAGGACGTAGAAAACCAGTAGAACGATGGTTTAATTTGCGATAAATGCGTTCAATTTGTTTCTGATACGTATACATAGAAATATTCATATTTTCACCTTCTATATAATTTATATGTAGTTTACATATTTTATATAGAATATAAAGATTTGTCAACTTTGTCATAAGCGATAAATTGTAAAAGTCAATCATATAATATCGTTCAATAATTAAAATTTTATGATATAATTGAGAAAACGCTTACAAACACTGTCGGGGGGCATTTCATGGGTGAACTATTAGCGCATCGTATCAAAAAAACAGCATATTCACAAACACTAAAACAGCACGAAGAAAATACAGCAGCTTTATGCCAAAAATTTTTAACCACTTGTGAACTTGATAAAATTGGTTATTTAAGTGGGATACTGCATGATTTAGGAAAAGCTAAATCTTTATTTCAAGCATATTTAATGAAAGATGAAGACACAAATGAAAAAATTAATCATGCTTTTGCAGGTGCTATTTATCTATATGATCATTTCTATAATTTAGATAATACTAATGAAGTTATACAAAAATGCTTTATAGAATCCGTAAGTTTGATCATATTATCCCATCATTCAAAACTTTATGATATGTATAATCCGGATAAAGAAATGCCTTTTCATTCAAAATTAATGACAAAGAAAGAAATATTAGATTATGAAGAAAGCGTAAATACCTTTTTCAGCATATTTGATAAAAGGTATTTGCAAACACTCATCCAAGAGGCTATTCAACAATATCAAACTCTCTTTTTACGCATGAAAGAACATGTAAATAAATTAAAACCATTCTTAGAAGAGCAAGGTTGTAAAAAGAAAAATGGAACACTTTTGTATTTTCAATTAGGATTGCAAACGCGCTTATTACAAAGTGCATTACGAGATGCAGATTGCTATGATACATATTTGTTCATGAATCATCCTACTTTATCTTATAATGTACTTCAACCTCCCTATTTTGAAAAGAACCGCCTGCATATCTGGGAAACATTAGAAGAAAAACTAAATGCACATCTTTTAACTCTTCAACAAGGAAACAAGCAAACAGAAATCAATCAGTTACGAAATCAAATATCTCTAGAATGTTATCAGGCCGGAGAAAAAAAGCAAGGCATTTACACACTGGCTGCTCCTACCGGTTCTGGGAAAACGTTAGCAAGTTTACGATTTGCATTAGCACATGCAAAAAAACATAAACATATCCGTCATATTTACTATGTGATACCTTATTTGTCAATATTGACGCAAAATGCAGCTAACTTAAGAGATGTGTTGGGTGAAAAAGATGAAGTCATCATCTTAGAACATTATTCTAGTCTTGTTATTGATGATGATGAACAGCATCAACTATTCACAGAACGTTGGGATCATGCAGTAATCCTCACAAGTTATGTGCAAGTATTAAATGCACTTTTCCATGGGTCTAAACAAAATATTCGCAGAATGCATCAATTGACAGATGCGATTTTGATATTCGATGAAATTCAATCATTACCTGTGTCTTGTAAGAATATGTTTCAAACAGCTATTGACTATTTAACAGAATTTTGTGGGTCTACTGTTTTATTGTGTTCCGCTACACAGCCATTTCCTCCCAATAAATTAAACGCTATTCCTCCTTATGAAGAAATACTTTCTCATTTAAAAATATATAATGAAGCTTTTCAACGTGTCCGCTATGAAGATAAGACACAGTGTATAATGCACACAGATGAATTAGTAAAGGTAATTAGCGAGGATATGCAATTACGCCAATCGGCTCTAATTATCCTAAACCAAAAGAAAAGAGCTTATGATGTTTACCATGAACTTAAGACTCTTTTGGATAAAGATTATAAAATATTCTTCTTGGCGAATACAATGTGTGCACAGCATAAAGAAGATATGATTAAAGAGATGACTACAGCTTTAAAGAAAGATACGAAAGTCATTTGTGTCAGCACATCTTTGATTGAGGCAGGAGTGGATTTAAGCTTTGAAACTGTGTGGCGTGCTTGTACAGGTTTAGACAGTATTATTCAAGCAGCTGGACGCTGTAATCGAAATCGTGAATATGAAGAAGGAATTACGTATATTTTTTCGGATGCTGATGAAAATTTATCAAGACTATCAGAAATTGCCAGAGCAAAAGCATTGACCCTTCGAGTATTGAAAAAATTCAGAGATAATCCACTACAATACGATAATAATATCGCATCACAGAAGACATTGCATAGCTACTATAAATTTTACTATGAAAACCTTTCTGCTTATAAGAGCGAATTAGCTATCGAAACAGATTATATTAAAAAAGTTGGACAAGTGACTTACAATCTATATGATTTATTGTCAGAAAATGAACAAAGTATAAAGCAATTCAGTAATGATGAGAAAAAACAATGTGTTATGCGGCAAGCTTTTCGTAAAGCTGGCGATTTATTTGAAGTAATACCTAATGCAACGACAACAGTAATTGTACCATATGGCAAAGGTGAAGACATCATCACCGAATTATGTGCGGATATAAAAGATTATGAACGCATCGATACGTTAATAAAACAAGCACAGCGTTATAGCATTGAAGTATATACACAAGGGAATCACTATCAAGACTGCTTTACAGCTATAAAAGACTTGGGGGTGATGATACTGAATGATGGTTATTATGATGAAACGTGTGGATTCCACATGATGGCACAAAAAGGTGGCTATTTTCTATGAAGAAAGGAGTGATGAAATATGAGAGAAAGTAAAATTCAATTTAAAGTGCAGGGGCAATATGCGTTATTTACGGATCCCATCACGCGTATGGGTGGAGAAAAGATGTCATATCAAATTCCAACCTATGGTGCTTTACGAGGTATTGTAGAAGCGATATATTGGAAACCAACGATCGAATGGATGATTGATAAGTGTCGTGTGATGAAACAAATTCAAACAGAAGCAAAAGGAATGCGGCCTTTGGTTTATGATGGTGCCATCAGCAAATCGCAAGGGAATTCACTATCCCTTTACACCTATTTGTATGATGTAGAGTATCAGATTGAAGCACATTTTGTATGGAATGAAAATCGTCCCGATTTGAAACAAGATCGCAACGAAGATAAACATTATCAAATTGCTAAACGTATGCTGGAAAAAGGTGGCAAGCGAGATGTATTTCTTGGGACCAGAGAATGTGTTGCAGAAGTAGAACCATGCATATTTGGCGAAGGAAGTTCAGCTTATGATAATGTTGCGGCCATGACGTTTGGCTTAATGTTTCATAGCTATCAATATCCGGAACAAAGTGCGGATGAGAAATTAAGAGCGCTGTTTTTCTATCCACAGATGAAGCATGGCATTATTGAATTCCCACAACAACAAAATTGTCCTATTCAAAATGATTTGCGTGTTATGAAAGAAGAAAAACTGTTCATTCCCGGTCAGAACTTTTCCTTCTTAAAGGATGGTGATGAGGTATGAGCTGGGCGGTAAAGCTATGTGAAACTTATGATAATTGTTTGGATAAGGTAGGAATTGCCGATAATAATCATCGGATATTGTTACCAATCGGTTATACAACCGTAAGTGCACATATCGAATGTACGTTGTTTCAAGATGGTAGTATACAAGCAGTACTTATTCCGAAAGCGAATGCAAAAACAATGATACCAAGTACCATTGATTCTTCTTGTCGTTCGGGTAAGGATGCCAACAAGGTTCCCCATCCACTGTTTGATAAGCTTTATTTCATGGCAAAAAATCTAGCACAATATTCAGATGAAAAAAAGCTTTATGATAGCCATGCGATTTATATGCAACAACTGCAGGCATGGATCCAATCGGCACAAGGAAAACTGGGAACATCACTTTTAAAATCGCTTTATACATATTTGGATAAAGGAACGTTGCTGCATGATCTTGTACAGCAAGACATTCTGATTGTTGATGAGAATGGAAAACTTAGCAAAAAACGCATGGTTGACACAGATGGCATTGATATCTTCAAATTAGTAACAGAACAGAGCAGTGCGGTACTTCGTTTTATTGTAGAGGATGAAGATGGGCACTTTCATAAACTATGGATGGAAGCAGATTTAATAAAGTCTTTTTCTGCATACTATGAACCGATGATTGAACAAAAAGGGCTTTGCTATATTAGTGGGGAACATACCTCGCTATCTACAAAACATCCTAATAAGATACGCAATGTTGCTGATAAAGCGAAATTGATATCATCAAATGATACAACCAATTTCACTTACTTAGGACTATTAACTGATAGTGCACAATGTGCAGGTATTGGCTATGAAGCATCCCAGAAAATACACAATGCCTTGAAATGGCTGATTGAACGTCAAGGGAAGCTATATGGTTCTGGTGAATTAGCCATCGTTGCATGGGGATTAAAAAAAGTTGAGCTTATCAACCCACTAGACAATATCTTTGATTTTGATGATGAAAAGGAAATTAAAATAGATATACAGGAAGATTATGCGTATGCATTAAATAAAGCTTTATCAGGATACTATACCAAAAGATTTCAAGATCCAGATGAAGATGTTGTCATTATGGCTTTAGATTCTGCCACTACAGGAAGACTTTCAATTTCGTATTACAGTGAATTAAAAGGTTCTGCTTTCTTACAACGTATAGGTAAGTGGTATGCATCCTGTGCATGGCAAAATGTTATTCGTTTTGAAAAACAAATAGATGCAAAAGGGAAAGAAATCTACCAACGTATACGTTACACCGGCACGCCTTCGATTAAGAGTATCATCCATTGCGCATATGGTAATAGCATTAAAAAAGAAATAGAAAAAGCAACAACAAAGGAATTATTAAGCTGTATCATGGATGGGCGTAAACTGCCTTATGCATTAGTGGATCATATTTGCCAACGCTTATATAAACCCTATACTATGTCAAGTGGAGAATATGATGCTGATTTACATATCGGTTGTGCTGTTTTAAGAAAATATCTGAATGATATAGCGTCAGAAAAGGAGGTCTGGATCATGGGACTAGATAAACAAAAAATGGATATTAGTTATTTATGGGGACGCTTACTTGCTTATGCGCAAGAAGTAGAAAAAGAAGCTTTAGAAACTATGGGCGTAAGAGATAGAGAAACCAATGCGGAGCGCTATATGCGGCGCTTTCAGTTAAGACCATTAGAAACTTGGGAACAACTTTACCTAAGATTACAGCCTTACCAGGTAAAGTTAAGGAAGAATAAAAATTATCGTTTTAAAGTCTTGAACGAAGAAATGAATGAACTGGCTAACACACTGCTGAATGAAGAGAAATATCAGTTAGATGGTGCATTAGATAAATGTTTTATTTTAAGCTATTGCGCACAGCTTGATGAATTGCGATATAAAACAAATAAACAAGAAGAAAGCGAGGATAAATAATATGAGTACCTTAAAAAACAAGATTGATTTTGCAGTAGTATTTTCTGTTCGCTATGCGAATCCTAATGGTGATCCATTAAATGGAAACCGTCCAAGAACGACCTTAGATGGGTATGGAGAAGTATCTGATGTTTGTATTAAAAGAAAAATCAGAAACCGTATGCAAGATATGGGATACGATATTTTTGTACAATCTGAAGATAGAGCAACAGATGGATATGATAGTTTAAAAGAAAGAGCTGATAATAATGAGCAGGTTGTAGCTGCAAAAAAAGCTAAGAATAGAGGACTTTATGCAGAAGCTGCATGTAAATCATGGCTAGATGTACGAAGTTTTGGGCAAGTATTTGCCTTTAAAGAAAAAGGCTCAACAGCTGGCGTCAGTGTCAGTGTTAGAGGTCCGGTATCTGTACAATCAGCATATAGCATTGAACCGGCGGAAGTATCTGGATTGCAGATTACAAAGAGCGTAAATGGTGAAAGTGGTGATAAGAAAAGCTCAGACACCATGGGGACAAAGCATCGTGTAGATTTTGGTATTTATGTATTTAAGGGAAGTATCAATTGTCAATTAGCAGAAAAGACTGGCTTTAGCGAAGAAGATGCTGAGGTTATTAAGGAGGCACTGCGCACATTATTTGAAAATGATTGTTCTGCTGCACGTCCTGATGGTAGTATGGAAGTACTAAAGATGTTTTGGTGGAAGCATAATTGTGCAAATGGTCAATATTCATCTGCAAAGGTTCATCGTACTTTAAAGATAGATGTCAAGAAAAGCATGTCCTCTGATATAAATGATTATGAAATTTATACGGAAGATTACCCTGATTTAAAACCTGAAACTTATGAATAAATGGGAAGATATAGATTTCCTTGATATAGCAGGTATTCAGCACTTTTCCTTTTGTCGTAGACAGTGGGCATTAATACACATTGAAAAAGAGTAGGAAGATAACGATTTAACAGTTTTAGGGTCGATAGTTCATGAACATGCCCACGATGGATCATTTACTGAAAAAAGAGGAGATATCTTAATCACAAGAAGTTTAGAAGTGCACTCTTATGCATTAAAAGCACATGGATTTTGTGATGTGGTGGAATTTCATAAAGATAAGCAAGGGATAAAATTATTCAATAGGGAAGGCATATGGAAACCTTATCCTGTGGAATAGAAAAAAGGAAAACCTAAAACAACTGAAATGGATTGTTTGCAATTGTGTACACAGGCAATCGCTTTAGAAGAAATGTTTGATTGCAACATTGATAAAGGGTATTTGTTTTATCATGAAATTGCTAGGAGAGAAGAAGTGGAGTTTTCAGAAGCATTACGGAAACAAGTAGAAAGCGCATTTCAAGAGATGCATGCATATTATGAAAAATCTTATACACCTAAAGTAAAACCTTCTGCAAAATGCAAACGATGTTACTTACAAAACATATGTCTGCCTGAGATAGCTAATAAAGAAACAGTGAATACCTACATCAAGAGAAAATTGCATGAGGAAGCAGAAGATGAAAAAATTAAATAATATTTTATATATTACGTCACCAGATGCTTATTTATCGCTGGATGGTGAAACGGTAAAGATACAAATAGGTGATGATAAAGAAAAACGTATACCTTTTCATAATTTAGAAGGAATTATCACTTTTGGATATGCAGGGGCAAGCCCAGACTTAATGCATGCTTGTGCTCAAAGAAACATTGCATTGACTTTTTTGAGTTCACATGGACGCTTTTTAGCTAGAGTAAATGGTGAACAATATGGTAATGTGGTATTGCGAAAAAAACAATATCGGATATCTGATTCAGAGATGGAAAGTCTAGCCATCGCGAAAAATATGTTGATAGGAAAGATATATAATGCAAAGTGGGTATTAGCTAGAGTAGTGCGTGATCACGCGATGCGTGTGGATGTAAATGCTATTAAAAATGCTGTTTCCATCATGCAGGAATGTTTGTGCAATCTACAAAGTGTAAATGATCGTAAAATGTTAATGGGTTTTGAAGGAAAAGCTGCTGTTGCCTATTTTAGTGTACTAGATGAATTAATATTGCAGCAAAAAGATGTATTTTTCTTTCATGGCAGAAATAAAAGACCGCCAGAAGATAACATAAATGCATTGCTCTCTTTTGGTTATACATTGTTATCTCATGATTGTGCTTCTGCATGTGAAAGTGTCGGATTAGATGCTTATGTTGGTTTTTTACATCAAGATCGACCTGGCAGGATTTCATTAGCCTTAGATCTTATGGAAGAATTAAGAGCAATCATGGTAGACAGATTTGTTATAACACTTATAAATGAGAAAATTTTAACAAGTGCTCATTTTATAAAGAAAGAAAATAATGCTGTTCTTTTAAATGAAGAAGGTAGACGAATATTTCTGGCAACTTGGCAAAACAAGAAAAACGAACAGATTACACATCCTTATCTAAAAGAAAAAATTGAATGGGGTATGGTGCCTTTCGTACAAGCACAATTATTAGCTCGGTACTTAAGAGGTGATTTAGATGAATATGCACCATTTTTGTGGAAGTGATGATTATGATGGTATTAATAACATATGATGTGAATACAGAGGATAAAGCTGGGAGGAAACGTTTAAGGAAGGTAGCTAAGCATTGTTTGAATTATGGATTGCGAGTACAAAATTCAGTGTTTGAATGCAATGTAAATCAAAAAGAATATGTTGAATTGCAGCATGTATTGTCTACTGAAATCGATGAAAGTAAAGACAGCCTACGCTTCTATCTTTTAGGGAATAATTATAAAAATAAGATTATTCATATTGGAGCAAAACCAACATTCGATGTTACGGAACCTTTGATTTTTTAAATGTTGGTGCGAATGTGAAGCTAACATAAATTTCCTAGGACATTCGCACCTATTTTTGATTATTTTAATTGGATTTTTATGCTTTTATTTGATAGAAATTTAATTTTTATGTTAATTTAATGCAAATATTGTTACTAATATCGAGATTAAAAGCAATATTTGCTGTCGTACCTCTTGTGAGGTACGTGAGTTGAAATACCTGTACGCTCATCTGTTAACTCAATTTTGTGGTCGTACCTCTTGTGAGGTACGTGAGTTGAAATCATCATTGGCAAGTATTAAGCACTTCCCAATTTGCGTCGTACCTCTTGTGAGGTACGTGAGTTGAAATATTTCAAACTTGGTTAGGTCAAATCAAATTTAAAGGTCGTACCTCTTGTGAGGTACGTGAGTTGAAATAAATGACGCTGTATTTATCGATTATTATACGCGTGTCGTACCTCTTGTGAGGTACGTGAGTTGAAATTCATACCATTCGGGTAATGTCTTTGGTTTTGATAGTCGTACCTCTTGTGAGGTACGTGAGTTGAAATCCGACGTGAAGACAATTTTTCATCGCATGAATCGGTCGTACCTCTTGTGAGGTACGTGAGTTGAAATTTTTATAGTGGTTGATTGTTGGTTAGTTGTTGGTGTCGTACCTCTTGTGAGGTACGTGAGTTGAAATCATCTGTCTAAATACATATAAGTCAGTTGCTATCGTCGTACCTCTTGTGAGGTACGTGAGTTGAAATTTTTTGTTTAATGATTTAAAGATAACTTCGATAATAGTCGTACCTCTTGTGAGGTACGTGAGTTGAAATATGAATATATGGTAGGTGATAAATATGAACAACTGTCGTACCTCTTGTGAGGTACGTGAGTTGAAATGGTAATTTTGGAGATATTGAAATCTACGACCAGTCGTACCTCTTGTGAGGTACGTGAGTTCAAATAATTTTAATTGTTCATACGTGTTGATCTGCAGCTGTCGTACCTCTTGTACGAGAGTTGAAATAAATTGTATATGTATACTGCGATCTCCCCGGTTCCGTCGTACCTCTTATGAGGTATGTGAGTTGAAATTATTGATTTTAGATGAAAAATTATTGAGGATAATCGGTCGTACTTCTTACGAGAAATTCAGATGTCTATATGTAAGTATTTACAAATAAAAAAGGCAAATCCTCTTTGGATTTACCTTCCAAATAACGTATTAATCTGCCTTTTCTGTAACATCCTTCATCTTCTGCAAACCAAAGATAATAAGTCCACCAACTACAAACCATAAAATATCAAAAGAACTAAAACTCAATGGTGCTTTTGGTGTTGACAATGTTTGTGGTCCCATGATGATGGCATAAAAAGAACCAATCATCATACCGATTATCAGAAATATCATAATCGAACGATGTTTATCTAAAGCCCATTTGATAACCCGCACTACTGAAACAATTCCCGCTAAGATCCCCAATGCAAAGACAATCAGGATTGGCAGATAATCTAAGTTAAAGCTAATCACCGCTTTAACAGCACTTATGATAGGAACATAAAGTCCGAAAATCAATAATAAGGTAGAACCACTGATTCCGGGTAACACCATTGCCGAAATAGCAAACATCGCTGCAACAAATACATATAAAATTAAAGATATATTTAAACTACTTAGATCCACTGTACTACCTTGACCAGCAATCGGATTAAAATATGTAATCAATGCGACAATGGCAATACCGATAATACCGGCAATAATGCTACTGGCATTAAACTTCATATTTGCTTTTTCCTCTTTAACAACAATCGGAATGGCAAAAAGGATAAAGCCCATAAACAAAGAACTAATTTTATAAATTTGAGCATCAAAGATACTCGCAAGAATACTGACTGCCATTAAGAAACCAACGACCCAGCCAACCATAATTTTAATTAAGAAGATGATTGCTTCTTTTTTTTCTTGCATAGAACCTGCAACTAATGCATCTAAAGAACCAATAAATTTATCATAAAAACCTAGCAGGAAAGCTACGGTACCTCCTGATACGCCAGGAACACTGTCTGCCAATGCCATACAAAAGCCACGAATGAAATTTAAAATCATATTACTATAACCGCCTTTCATGACCTTTATTATACAGGAAAGTCATCAAAAACCAATCGTTAAATGTAAAATTTCTGTTAAAAAAGCATATGTGTGATCTACATATGCTAATTCTTTGATAAATTTTCTCAACCATTCATCTTTAAAATCTAAAACCTATGGCAAAGGATTTTGTGCAGCCACATAAAGGGAATACCATTCTTCACGCGTCAATACGATATCACTTGCATCGATGATATCTTTGATATGTGAGGTATTACATGAACCAAGTACCACCTGCATATTCGCAGGATGACGTAGTAACCAGGCAATTGCAATACCTGCCTTTGTTGTATGATAATCATCTGCTAATTCCTGTAACCGCTGATTCACTTCTGGAAATTTTGGATTATCAAGATAATTGCCTTCAAACATCCCATATAAGAAAGGTGACCAACATTGCATGGTAATCGCATGCAAACGACAGTAATCCAAGGTCATAGCGCCTCGTTCAATACCATGAGAATCAAATGTATTTACATTCAAACCAGCGTCGATCATCGGGGTATGCAGAAGGCTCATCTGCATCTGATTAATTTCAAGTGGCTGTTGCAGCGCCGTTTTTAATAGTTCAATTTGATAAGGATTATGATTGCTAACGCCGAAATGACGTACTTTTCCGCTGCTGTATAACGTATCAAAGGCATCAGCAACTTCTTTAGGTTCCATTAACGCATCAGGACGATGCAATAACAAATAATCTAGATATCCACACTGTAGACGCTCTAGGCTCTTATTCACACATTCGATGATATAGTCCTTAGAAAAATCATAGTGATTGGTTTCACTGCGATGAATACCACATTTACTTTGGATAAACATCTTATCACGCAAGGCAGGCTGTTTCTTCAGAACATTCCCAAAAATAGTTTCACAAACACCTTCTCCACCATAGATGTCAGCATGGTCAAAAAAGTTTATCCCATGTTCAAGATCAAAATGCAGTAAAGCATCCACCTGTGCTTCACTTAGATTGGATATGCGCATACAACCTTGCATAAGGGAAGGAACCCGCTGTCCACGAATCGTTACTTCTTTCATTCTTTTTTTCTTACATGCTGCTGTTCTGAAACAGTGGCATGTATTTTCCTTTCCGGTAAAGAATCAACACTTCGATGTGTTTATATCCTTATTTACCTCTTGCTTTTATTATAACAGTCGGATGAAAAAAGAACATGTATTTTTCTGCATTCTTACATGCAGTCTAGGCAACTATACCAGACCATTTCACTCACTTTACATACGATAAGAAAGAAAAGAGGGAAATTTATGGCGATTAAAATTTTTATTGATCAAGGACATAACATAGGGAACGTCAATGCAGGAGCAAGTGGAAATGGAGTCGTGGAGGCAGAGGTAACCTATTGGGTCGGGATTTATCTGGCTGCTTTGTTATTTGCCGATTCCAATTTTGATGTTCGAGTATCCAGACGTACCTTAGATACAGTGGTAGGAACCGATCAGAGTTCTTCCTTACGTGCGCGTGTCGATATGGCCAATGATTGGCCGGCAGATTATTTTATCAGTATCCATGTGAATTCTAATCCCAATCCAGCTATCAATGGAACAGAGGTATATGTATATTCATTAGAATCTACAGCAGCTGAATTGGCTCATGAAGAACTAGATTCTATTGTTGCATTTGTTGGCACAAAGGATAATCTGGTAAGAGCAAATCCTTCATTATATGTATTGCGTAGAACAGCTATGCCGGCAATCTTAGTAGAACTGGCATACCTTAGCAATCCTCAGGATGCGGTGAAACTTAAAAATGAACAGTTCCGTTTTGCCTTTGCCATGTATATTGGTTTGTTGAATTACTTTAATTTACCTTATGAATTATAGAACTATACAACATCCTTACTTTAATGCTACCCAAAGGATAAATATAAAAGTAACTTACGAAAGGAAGCCTAGAATGATTTGTAAGGAAGAATTTTAACCTACCATCATCCCATTAGGAACCCCATGTGTTAAATTCAGCTATTCTAAAACACCGAGTACTTTGTCATGAGGATCGTTTTCAAAAACATCGTTTATATCATGTCATGAGTCTTGATATGCAACTATAACATAGAGCCATCTGCATAGGTAAGAAAAAAGTGTAGAAATGTTTGGTTAATCAGCAAGGTGGGTATCGTCTAAAGGGTAAATTTAGATGTATAGAAGAAAAAAAACAGGGAAAGATGCAGATGAAGATATAACGAAAAGACTGTAAGAGGTTACACTTGGAAAGTAGTAAAAAAGCAGAAAAATAGTTGGAAAATGTTAGATATTTAAGGGATTATACGTTATAATGTTTTACTGTAAGAATTTGAAAAGGTGAGTGTATGACAGAAGTAGAATTTTTAGAAGAATATGATCTAAAACTGGATGAACAACAGGTAGCTTTATTGACGTTGCAGCAACATCCAATGCTTGTGAAAGGTAAATCAGGGAGTGGTAAAACATTCCTTTTCTTGAGCCGTATTGCTTACCTATTGAAGAGTGAGATGGCGCAAAAGGAAGAAATGCTGAATATTGTTTATGATAAACGTATGGCAAAAGAGATGACGAAACAGTATCGCTTCTATTTTGGGGATGATGGTGAAATACCATCTTTTGTGGATATCTATAGTTTTGCTTATGCGCTGATTCGTCGTCATTGTGAAGCAACAGGAAGATTGTTACCTAAGGCTTATCGTGATATGAGCAGTGTGATACGTCGTTTATGTAAGGATATGTTTGCCATTACCTTAACAAAGGAACAATGCAGCGAAGTAATGGGGAAGATCAGTGAATGTCGCAATTTGATGATGCCGGAAAAACAGATATCAGAAATCATGATAGCGGATAGGAAGAACCTTGATTTTCTTGCATTATACAAAGAATATGCAAAGTTCAAGGATAAAAAAGATATTTATGATTATGATGATATTTTAGCCGTTGCTACGGAGATTTTAGTAAAAGATACGGTGCTATTAGAAGATGTGAAAAAGCATTGTCACTTTGTTCACGTGGACGATGCTCAGGAACTGAGTTTTCTTGCGCATATGTTATTAAAGATGGTTTCATCTTCAACACATGAGTTATTCTTATGTGCCGATATGGATGTTTCCATTGCCCAGCATAGAGCTGCTTATCCACAGGCTTTAGATGCCTTTACACAGACCTATGCCAATGGGGAAATCTTAACCAGAAATGGTAATTATCGTAATAATGCGACAATTACAGATGCCTGCAATCGTTTTTATTATAAAGATAAGGAAGGTCTGCAAAGTATCTCACAGGAAACATGTGAATTAAAGTTTAAAGGTTTTGCGGATCTATCTAAATTATATGCCTATGCCTTGAAAAAGGTAGAAGAAGACGAAGAGGAAACGGCTTTTTTATACCATGATTTTGCAATGGCAGTACCTTTGATTGAATTATTTAAAGAAAAAGGTATTTCATTCAGTTATCAGGGCAATATGAAGCATTTCTTACAAGATAAGTTTGTTAGAGATATGTGGAACTTTATTGAATTATTAATAGATCCTAGAGATATGCGAGCTTTTTATGAGGTATATGAAGCCATGGGGTTGGATATCTCGAAACGTGTTTTATTAGAAGTCAGTGAACGTTTAAAAGCAGATGAAGCGGTAGATGTATATCAGGCACTTATGGAAAGCAGCTATAAACAAGCAGGTAAAAAGAAATTAGCGTCCTTAATGGAACGGATTCGCATGGCTGAAAATAAATCTACTTTGGATATGGTCATCTTCATCAAAGAGAAAATGGGATATAATGAAACCTTACGCAAAGAAGGTATCGCTATGAATGCTCCTGTTATTTTAGCTTTTGAGATACTGGCACAGCGATATGAAGATCCGGATGAATTCCTATATCATTTAGGTGCATTAAAAGATTATCAGGCAGATCCTATCAGTCGTATCACGATTTGCTCTTTAGCGGATGCAAAAGGTTATGAATATGATCGTGTATGCATTTTAGATTGTATCCGTGGGATTCTTCCTCAAAAAGAAGATAGTCAGAAAGAGCGAATGCTGTTCTATCATGGAATGACAAGAGCGAAGCATGAATTGGAGTTTTTTGCCAGCAAGCGTTGTACGACACATCGTTTGGAAATATCTCCTTATCTGTATGAACTACATGAAAAGATGGAAGAAGAAAAAAGAAATGAAACAGCGACAGTTGCAACACCTACTGCCAAAAAACTGCGACTGACTTCTCTTAAACGAGGGATGATGATTCGTCATGTGCAGCTTGGTGAAGGAAAAATCATGAAAATTGCGGATGGCATGATGCATGTGAAATTTGCGGATGGTCTTAAGCAGATGAATATGAAGTTATGCATTGCGAATAAATTGATAGAGCTATGCTAAATCTATAGAGATGAAGAAGGTGTGTGTTCTCTGAAAATTAAGTTTTGCTTATGAAGGTGGGACACAGCTAAGTAATTAGGAGGATGGATATCCTAATTGGTTTAGGCAAAGTCCTCTAAATAGGTAAGAAGCAGGAAATAGTCCTATGGCGATTGAAAAGGTAAGGCTATTAGGAATTTACAGAGAACTCATCATTAAGTGATACCCTATAAGATAGACACGATAAAAAAGCGTGCTAAGCTTATAGGGTTTTTTTTGTATTAAAAGAAAGGGATGATAAAAAGAAGGGAACAATCAAAAGCAAATAGAAAAACTTGCTAAAGCTAACTATGTTAGATATCAAAGGAAAAGCATGTGGTATTTACGGATGAAGTTAAGCCTTTGGTGTTATAAGACTAGAAGATGATGAAAACTTTTAAAGGTGAAGAAAATATTTACAATGATCATAAAGAAGAAAAACCGTGTTACACTTAACACATATGAGGAGGAAAAGGGATGAAGGAACAACATATAATTTTTGATTTAGATGGTACGCTGATTGATAGCGAAGAGGCTGTGCTAAAAACGTGGCAGCAGACATTACTAGCTCAGGTGAATAGATATTTTACATTAGAAGCGTTGCGTGTGGTTTTAGGCATTACCAGCAAAGCTGCTTTAAAGATATTGCAAGTGGATGTAAAGGATGATTTTGAACAATATTGGATCAAGCAATATGAACGATTCGCAAAAGAAATGAAGTACTTTGATGGTATGGAAGATATGCTTAGGGAACTGACACAAAGAGGATGCACGTTAGGCATTGTCACTTCTCGCACTAAGGAAGAATATGATCGATATTTTACTCCTTTCCAGTTCAATAAACGATTCTCAATTATACTATGTGCGGATGATACCTCAAAACATAAGCCTGATCCGGAACCACTTTATAAATATTTAGAAGTAAGTGGTGCCGATAAAGCTAATTGTCTTTATATTGGCGATATGTTAACCGATATACGCTGTGCAAAGTCCGCCGGCATGCGCAGTGGTTTCGCAAATTGGAAACAGTCGAATATAACTGGTGAGGCCGATTACATCTTTACCGATCCTAAAGATATTTTATTGTTATTTTAACTTATCGATTGCTTTGTTAGGTACGTGGCTTGAAATAAATCATATCTATTATTTATCAACTATGGGATGAAAGTCATAGCTATTTTGAGATACGTGAGTTAGATAAAATTATATATGTCTTTTTGACTATCTTTTTATATCTTCTTAAATGTCCGCAAAGCCTTATTTTATCGGCTCTACGGGCATTTTGCTTTTGTGGTAAACCTCACATATCTAGGTCTATCTTCTTATATTTTCGCTATCAAGCGTGGTTAAAATCGTGGTAAATACTTCTTATGCAATTAGACGCTGAACCTCTGATTTTGCGGTATCTATGGACGCATGAGCGTACCAGTTCATTGTGATACTGATGTTTGAATGTCCCATGATATACTGTAAATCTTTCGGGTTCATGTTCTTGCTTGCCAGTCTTGTGCAGAATGTATGGCGTAGCGTATGCGGTGTGATATGTGGCAAGGGATTGTCCTTGTGGTGCTTGTTGTATTTCTTTACCATACGGACAAATAAAGTGCTGTAATCAATGGCAACTTTCGGCTTGCCTTTATGATTGACAAACAGAAAATTGCTCCGTCCGTCTTTCACAAATGGTTCTGCCTTTGAGCGTTTCTTCATAACCCGTTGAAATGCCTGTATTGTTTCTCTGCTTAATGGCACTTGCCTTATTCCGCTCTTTGTTTTAGGCGTTTCAATGTAATAGCCCTGTTCCTTGCTCTTTAATAACTGGTGGTCGATAACCACAACTTCATTCTTGAAATCAATATCGGCTACTGTCAATCCACACAATTCCGAGATACGAAGTCCTGTCTTTAACAGTATCAGCACATCATCATAATGCTTATGATACACATTGTCCGTCTTGATAAATGAGAGTAAGGCTTGTTCCTGTTCCTCTGTCAATGCGACTTTCTCTTTGGTATCATTTTCTAGGACTTC
>NZ_JAJCPX010000028.1:0-40874 GCF_020563125.1 Longicatena sp. 210702-DFI.1.196
ACGGAACCGTACGTACGGTGGTGTGAGAGGGTGATTTATTTCACCCTACTCGATTCAAAAAGCAGAAACAGATAGAAAGATAGGATCATTGTGGAAAAGGAAAATAGGTTTAAGAAACCTATGTGATCTCCTTGAGAGAATGGTCAGTTATTTTTAAAACCTTGTTAGCAGTCATGGGTATAAAAAAAGGAAATCCGTGCATCTTAACAACAGGTGATATTATGAAGTATACAGATCGATGTAAACAACTGAATGAGAAACTGCGTTTGCAGGAAAATTTTGATATTGTTGCGAAAACTTTGCAAGTGCAGGATGTTCATATGACATTATATTTTGTTGATGGCTTTGTTAAAGATGAAGTATTAGAGAAAATGATGGAATTCTTATTAAAGGCAGATATGAAAACAACGGTACAACAGGAAAGTGTTTATGTATTTTGTGATCGTTTTGTCTCCTATTTAGAAACCGATGTGGTTGCTGAGGAAGAGAAACAGATTACAGCGGTATTAAGCGGTTCGGTATTAATGATCGTTGATGGCTATGAAGAAGGCATTGTGATTGATGCCAGAACATATCCTACCCGCAGTATGGCTGAGCCCGAAGATGATCGAGTCTTACGCGGCAGCCGTGATGGCTTTGTCGAAACGTTGGTCTTTAATACAGCCTTAATTCGCCGCCGTATCCGTGACACACGCTTACATATGGAATATCACAGTGTCGGTTCTATCAGTAAAACGGATATTGTCTTATGTTATATGGAAGGGTTGGCAGATGATGCATTGGTGCAGGATATTCGCCATAAGTTATCGCAGATACAAGTAGAAGCGTTAACCATGGCACAGGAAAGCATTGCCGAAGCGCTTGTCCCACATAAATGGTTAAATCCTTTCCCTAAGGTTCGCTATAGCGAACGTCCGGATGCTGCAGCCAGTAATGTCCTAGAAGGAAAGGTCATCGTTATGATTGATAATTCACCTTCGGTACTCATTTTACCAACGACTTTTTTTGATTTTGTGCAGGAAGCTCAGGATTATTATCTTCCTCCGATTACCGGAAGCTATTTACGTCTTATTCGGATCATGGTCTTTTTCTTAACCTTGTTTGTGACACCAATCTGGTATTATCTTAACTGCAATCCGGATTTCGCTCCGGATTGGTTTCAATTCGCTTTAATTCAGGATAATATGAATCTTCCTATTATCTTACAGTTGTTAATGCTAGAATTAGGAATAGATGCTTTAAAGCTTGCCAGCTTAAATACCCCAAGCTCCTTAAATTCTTCCTTTAGTATCATAGGGGCATTGATCCTTGGCGATTTTGCGGTCAATGCCGGATGGTTAGCTCCGGAAATAATTTTATATATGGCATTTGTGGCCTTAGCAAACTTCACTCAGCCTAGTTATGAATTAGGATATGCCATTAAGTTTATGCGAATGATGATGCTTATCATCATTGCCCTTCTGCCACGTTTTGGACTATGGATCGGGCTAGCCATTATGGCTTTTATTTTAGCATCTAATAAAACGATTACGCATACCTCTTATTTTTATCCCTTATTTCCCTTCCATGCCCATGATTTTAAAATGATTTTTGCACGTAAAAAACTGCGTGGCAAAAGTAGCAATCGTTCCTAATGATCTCTGAAATGCAATGTCATAGCTTCTTCCCTTTTCTGATCCATTAACAGATCGCTCAGACGCCTATGGAAATTTCTGTTATAATAGTAAGGAAGGAAAGGGATCTTAATGAAACATAATGCCATGAAAGAAGCCATCAAGGTCTGTGTCATACAGCTTATCTGCATGCCACTGTTCCTTTATACGTATACTCCGGATAAGCTATTTTTTTGGATGTTACTGCTTTTTATGGACAGCTATCTTTTAAAACACTATCATGTCATGGAATTTGGCCGTATGATGATGTCCAGTACCAAAGAAGAACAAAAGATGTTGACATTTTTGAATATCGGCATCCTTGCAGGCTATACCATTTTGGCATTTAAAAATTTAGCCTTAGCGGGATATCTTGTCCTAAACGATCTCGTGATGAATGCAGTAAGTATTTTTCTATATATGAAATCCATTGAAAAATAAGACGAAGAAGATTTATATAAACTTGATGGCACGTATTCTAATAAAAGTTATGTATATAAGGAATACAAAGCATGAAGAATTGATGGTATCGCTTACCAAATGATTGCTTGGATTCTACATATCCTAGCCCGTATGGCAAGTCAATATGTTTACAACCGAATGAACAAGTAGGAGAAAGTGCTTACGATGGTAAGTAACTTCTCTTTTTTTTAAAACATGGAATTTATAGGTGCGTAAGCGCTGTTTATTATTGGTGTACACATTTCCACAAATGTTTGAAAATGATGAATTGCATTGCGGTGTCATATGGTAATTTTCACAAAAATGTAAACATGTTACACACAATTGTAAAAAATTTCACTAAATTTGTGTGAAAATGACCGAAAAAATATTGTATTTTCAATTCTTTTAGAGTATAATATGGTCATTATCAGGAATGATAGGAGGGAAAAATATGAAAAAGCTATTAACTCTTGCAGTCGCAGCGTTAATGACGGTTTCACTTGCTGGTTGTGGCAGCAGCAAGGCAGAAAACAAACTTGTCGTAGGACAGGACAAAATGAACGGTGAATTCATCGAAGGTTTTGGAAATAACTCTTATGACAAATCCATCCGTGACTTAATTCATGGATACAACCCAATTATTGTTGACAACGATGGAAACATTAAATGGGAAACGAAGGTAACACTGAAAGGTGAACCTGCAGTTAAGAACAACAAAGACGGTTCTAAAACATTCACAGTTACACTGAACGATGGTTTGAAATGGAATGATGGAAAACCTGTTACAGCAAATGACTATGTAATGACTTACTTGATGCGTGCATCAAAATCTTGGATCGATGCAAATGGTAACCCAACAGGATACGAAATCGAAGGTTACGACGCATTCAGTGCAGGAAAAACAGAAACATTCTCAGGCGTTAAGATGATTGATGATCATTCCTTCTCAATCACAATCGCTGCTAAGAACTTACCTTACTACTGGGAAAAGAACTTCTTGTGGAGTTACCCATTACCAGCTCACGTTGTTGCTAAAGATGTGAAGATCACTAGTGATGACAAAGGTGCTAAGATCGCTAAGAAAGATCAGGCAGCTATCGCTGATTATGTAAAGAATACTTTCTTAAAGAACCCTACCGTAACTTGCGGGCCTTACAAATTTGAAGGCTTCAAGAACCAGCAGGTACAGTTAACTCTGAATAAAGAGTATGCTGGAAACTGGGAAGGTAAAAAACCAAGCATTGAAAAGATTACCGTTAAAGCAATTGACATAGACAAGGATGTAGATACTCTGGTTGCTGGAGAAGTTGACATCGTTGCCGGTGCAATCGAAGCTGAAAAAATCGATAAAGTAAAAGCACAAGGAGATAAATTCACAATCTCTAGTTACCCACGTAATGGTTATGGTAACATGCCAATATCTTGCTACTATGGAGCTACAAAAGACGTTAACGTACGTCAGGCTTTAGCTTACATTGTAGATACAAACAAGATCGCTCAGGCAGCTATGGGTGCTTATGGTAAACCATGCTACTCTGACTACGGTGCAGCTCAGAAAGTTTATATTGACAACAAAGAATGGGTTGACAAAAACCTAAACACATATTCTTTCTCAATTGCTAACGCTAACAAAGCATTAGACAAATCTGATTATAAGTATGAAAAAGATGGAAAAACTCCATTCGATGCTAAGAAAGCTAGCAAAGATTACCTGCGTTACAACAGCAAAGGTGAAGTTCTGTTGATTTCACACTTAGGTTCTGAAAAGAATACCATTACTGACAATATCAAACTGCAGCTGACAAAGAACGCTCCTCAGGTTGGTATCAAATATGAAATTACAGTTAAAGACTTTGAAACAATGCTGAACATCTATTACCAGAAACAAAAAGCTGAAGTTAAATACAACGTATATAACATGGCATCTGGCTTCAACGAAGTACCAGATCCAGAAGCTGACTACCATGGTAAATATGAAAAAGTAGCAAACTTCAACCCTTATGGTTTAAATGATGCTGAATTGAACAAGGCTATTGAAAACTTGAAAGCATCTAAAGATGAAAAAGAATTTTCAGAAAACTGGAAAGCATATCAGAAACGTTGGAACTACTTATTGCCAACAATTCCAACTTACACGAACGATTACTATGACTTCGCTGCCAGCAAGGTAAAAGGATTCAAGACTACTCCATTCCGTGACTGGGCAAACAGTATCTGCAATTTCTCAATTGAGTAAGCAGTACGTCTGAAGTAATATCGAAACACACGAGGGAGAAGATGGCTCCAAAAAGCTATCTTCTTTCTTAGTGTTTATAAATGAGAGGAGAATTACAATGCTTAGATATACAGTTAAGCGTATCTTGTCATTGATCCCGGTGGTCTTTATTATCTCCATCATGCTGTTTGGTTTAACAAAGCTGATGCCTGGAGACCCTGCGAAGTTAATGGTACAAGGTGGACGACCGGAAACATATGACGCACGAGTAGAAGCAGCAAGAAAGAGTCTTGGACTTGACCAAGATGTTGTAACACAGTATGTAAAATGGATGGGTAACCTGGCACATGGTGACTTAGGTGTATCCTCTACATATCAAACAGAAGTGAAAAACGTAGTTGCAGAACCATTAAAGAATACCGTATTCCTAAACTTCTTTGTTTTGATTTTTTCATTAGGAATCTCTATTTTGGTAGGTATCCGCTCTGCCGTAAAGAAAGGATCGTTCTTCGATCAATTCTGGCAGGTATTCTCATTAATCGGTATGAGTGTACCAACATTCTTCGTCGGTTTATGTCTTATTTTCATTTTCGCCTTCAAATTAGGCTGGCTGCCTTCTTTTGGTATGCCAGAGCAAGGCTTATCTACAGGAGCCTATATTACTTCCTGGTTCAGGCATCTGATCTTGCCTGTTACGACCCTGACCGTCATCCAGTTAGCCGGTACGATGCGTTATGTGCGTAATGCAATGCTGGAAGTATTGAGTCAGGATTTCATCCGAACAGCACGTTCAAAAGGTTTAAGCCAGAAAGTTATCGTATATTCTCATGCTTTCCGCAATGCGTTGATTCCTGTTGTAACCATTGTTATCACACAGATCGGTATGCTGTTTAGTGGTTCCATGATTACAGAAACCGTATTCCAATGGAATGGTTTAGGTTTCATCTTGTTGAAGGGTCTGCAAAAACGTGACCTGTGGCTGGTTGTATCCATGAACCTGTTCTACGTAGTCATTTACTTGATTTCCAATTTTATTGCGGATATCACGTATGCTTTAGTAGATCCACGTGTGAAGTTAGATTAGGAGGATAACAGATGGAAAAGAAAGACAACAAGCAAAAGCAATCAATCTTTTCTTCCTTTGGCAGAATGTTCAAACGTCTGTTCTCCTTTGGTGGAAAGAAAAAAGAATTAAATGTATTTGAAGAGGAAGAAATCAAATCACCTTCTAAGGTCATTTTCTCCAACTTCATACATAATAAGTTTACCATTATTGGTTTGATCTTATTCATTGGTATTTTCAGTTTTGCTTATATTGGCGGTATGTTCCGTCAAATGGATCCGGTTTATCAGGAACCTATCCTGCAAAATATCGGACCGGGTACTGGTTATTTGGATTTCCCTTCAGAATTAGAAGGAAAGAAGATTGTACAAATCAGTTCAGGTATTACATTCTCAGTTGCCTTAACTGATGATGGAAAAGTATATGCCTGGGGTAAAGATACCGATGGAGCTACAGAAGTTCCAAGCAATTTAGGAACGAATGTAGTAAAAATTGCTGCTGGTGACCGTCATGTGGTGGCATTGACAGACAGCGGTGAAGTTATCGGTTGGGGTAAGAACGACTTCCATCAGGCAGAATTGACTTATGAAGCCAAAGCCCAGCTGAAAAGCGATGAAAAGGTTATTGATGTATCGGCAAGTGATAAATATACAGCACTTGTTACGGATAAAGGAAATGTAATTATTTTAGGTGCAACCGGCGCAAACAACATGGATTATGTACCTTCCGAAATTCAAGGAAGAGTTGCGGCTGTTGATGCAAACAGCTACAATATGGTTCTTTTATTAAAAGATGGAACCATTGCAACCATGGGTGTTTCCGGTAATGAATTCTCAGATGTGCCAAAAGAATTAACAGATGGCAGCATTAAAATCGTAAAAGCAAAAATGTCTTATGCAAACGGTATTGCGCTTGATGACCAAGGCAAGATCCATGTATGGGGTGCAAATGGCGATAATATGCGTGATGGTGTACCGGCAATCAATGAAAAAGTCGTTGATGTATCCGGAAGCCGTAATGCGTTATTTGCTGTTGGTGAAAGTGGTAAAGTGTATGCATGGGGAAATGATGACTTAAATGATATCAGTGTACCTAGCAGTGCAACGAATATCAAGCAGGTTTTCAGTGGTTATTTCCAAAATTATGCTGTGGATAACAACAATGAAATCCACGCATGGGGAAATGATGGTTATGTATTAGGTACAGACGCTCAAGGTCGTGATTATTTCACACGTTTAATGCATGGTGGTCGTGTTACCTTAGTTGTTGGTATCATCGCAGTTATCATTGAAACCGTTCTTGGTTTATTGATCGGTATGATTTCCGGATTTAAAGGCGGCAAGGTTGATAATCTGCTGATGCGTTTTACGGAAATTGTAAGTTCTGTTCCATTTATGCCTTTGGTTATCACCTTATCAGCATCACTTGGAAATGATTTATCAACTGATCAGAAAATGTATCTGATTATGATTATCTTGGGTGTTATCTCCTGGCCAGGTATGGCACGATTAGTACGTGCACAGATCTTGATCGAACGTGAAAAGGACTTCGTACTTGCTGCGCGTGCTTTGGGTATTAAAGAAGGCTCTATCATTGTTCGTCATATCTTACCAAACGTTATGAATATCTGTATCGTAAATATGACCTTAAGTTATGCCGATAAGATGCTGATGGAGGCTGCATTATCCTTCCTGGGATTTGGTGTTCAAGAACCGATGCCGTCGTGGGGTAACATGTTAAATGGAGCGCAGCGAGCGATCGTTATCGAGAACTATTGGTGGCAATGGATCACACCTGCTGTCTGCGTCGTGATTGCCGCATTGGGTGTTAACCTGGTCGGCGATGCATTACGTGAAGCCTTAGATCCAAAAGAGAATGAGAAGTAGGGGTGAAGAACATGAAATTACTGGAAATTAATAATCTGCACACCTATTTTGATACCAAAAAAGGTCTGATTAAGGCAGTCAACGGTGTTAGCCTGTCGATTGAAGAAGGTCGTACACTTGGTGTAGTAGGTGAGTCTGGCAGTGGTAAAAGTCAGACAGCAATGAGTATCTTGAAATTATTTGAAAATAATCAGAAAATATATGAAGGTGAAATCAAGTTCGAGGGTAAAGTCATTTCTGAGCTTAGTGAAAAGGAAATGCAGAAAATTCGTGGTAACGATATCTCTGTTATCTTCCAAGAGCCAATGACGTCTCTGAACCCGGTATTTACTGTTAATCGTCAGATTAGTGAAGTTCTGATGTTGCATCAGGGCTTAAATAAGAAGGAAGCAGAAGCACGCAGTATCGAAATGCTGAAACAAGTAAAAATCGCCAATCCGGAAACTGTCAACAAATCCTATCCATTCCAATTATCCGGTGGTATGCGCCAGCGTGTCATGATTGCTATGGCACTTGCTTGTAAGCCAAAACTGTTAATTGCCGATGAACCGACAACTGCACTGGATGTTACGATTCAGGCGCAGATCTTAAAACTGATGAATGAACTAAAAGCTGAAACAGGTACAGCAATCATGTTTATCACACACGATCTTGGAGTTATCAATCAGATGGCAGATGATGTTGCCGTTATGTATTGTGGTCAGGTCGTTGAAACTGCACCTGTTGACAATATCTTTATGGATAGCGAATATATCCATCCATATACAGAAGGACTGCTGACATCCATTCCGCGTTTGAATACCAAGCGTGGTGAAAAACTGGATGTTATCCCTGGTTCTGTGCCGCATCCGTTAGCATTGCCACAAGGATGTAAATTTGCTCCTCGATGCAAATATGCCACAGAGAAATGTCGAAACGAAGAACCTGAGTTGAAGGAAATCGGACCTAATCATCAGATTCGTTGTTTCTTCCCTGTCAAAAGAGGAGGTAACAAGTAATGGAAAAGAAAAAACTGATTGAGATAGCAAATCTGCGACAGTATTTTCCTGTCAAGAAAGAATCTTTATTACAGAAAGAACAGCTGTATGTAAAGGCAAATGACGGTATCACCATTACGATCCATGAAGGCGAAACTTATGGACTAGTTGGTGAATCCGGTTGTGGTAAGTCAACCTTAGGACGTGTCTTGTTGCAATTATATGATCAGACACGCGGTGATACGGTATACTTTGGACGTACAGTATATGAATATCAACCAAAGTATTATGAAAAAGATTTAAATGACTTGGCCAAATTACATGAAAAAGCGAAGCATTTAGAAAGCAAGATTAATAACGAAGATCCAAATCATACATCTGTTGATGCTTATGATGACGCAATGCGCCATTTATATCGCTTATGTGGTGGTCTGGTTTTCTCTGACAATTATAGCGAAGTATCCAAACTATTATTGGAAGAATATAAGGCCGGCTGTAATGTTGCACAGCTGGAAAAGAAAAATGCCAGTGCAGAAGAACTTAAAGCAGCAGAAGCGAAGCATGATGCCATCTTAAAATCCATTGAACAGATGAAAGACAGCTATCGCTCAAACGAGAACTTTGCCAAGATTGATGCGATGTGGGAACATGGTATTGAATTACCAAGATTGACAAAAGAAGAAATGCGTATCTTACGTGAGGATCTTCAGATTATTTTCCAGGATCCATATTCTTCTTTGAATCCTCGTTTAACTGTCGGACAGATTATTTCGGAACCATTAGTTGGACAAAAGAAATTTAAAAAAGGAAGTAAAGAGTTAGAGGATTACATTATCGAGGTCATGGATAAATGTGGTCTGGAGGCTTATTTCATCCATCGTTATCCACATCAGTTCTCTGGTGGACAGCGTCAGCGTATCGGCATTGCCCGTGCATTAGCCTTGAATCCTAAATTCATTGTCTGTGATGAAGCGGTTTCCGCACTGGACGTTTCTATTCAATCACAGGTATTAAACCTGTTGCAGGAATTGAAAGAAACCCAGAATCTGACGTATTTGTTTATCTCTCATGACTTAAGTGTCGTGAAGTATATTTCCGATCGTATCGGTGTTATGTATTTAGGTAACATGGTGGAAAGCGCTAGATCAGAAGATATCTTCCGCAACCCATTACATCCATATACCGAGGCTTTATTAAATGCTATTCCGACAACCGATATCCATAACAAAGAATTACAGATTTTGGAAGGAGATATTCCTAGTCCGGTAAATCCTCCAAAAGGATGTAAATTCCATACACGTTGTAAATATGCTATGGAGAAGTGTAAATGTGAACGTCCGGAATGGGTGGAAATTGAGCCTGAACACTTTGTCGCATGTCATTTAAGGAGTCTTAAAAAGTGATTCTCAAAAAGGCACGCGAAATAAAAAATCGTTTAAATAAAGTTGATGAAGATAAATTAAAGGATGTGGATCTGGAAAAACATGATATGTTGGCAATGGTAATTGCGGCATTTATCACGTTTTTACCTCCTATTCTGATTGCCTGTGCCATTATTTATTTTGTGCTCTGGCTGATTTTCCTTCGTTGATATACGGATGTCTTGTGAAAGCAGGACATCTTTTTTTAGGCAAATTGATAAAAAAGGAAGAAAAATTACGTTTTTAGACTCTTTGTGTCGTATAGATAAGTAGAGGGAAGTGATGACACATGGAATCTATGAGTCAATTGCATGCAAAAGCAAATTATCTGGCACAATTATATCGCCGTGATTATTTACGCACTTGCAAAGACATTGAAAGGCTATATGAACTGCATGAAATAATTAATCAGGCACTGCTTAAGCTGAAAAGGGAGGAGTGTATATTGATGATGAATGAGTATTTTTTACCGGCAGATCAAAATAGGTGGTGTATCAACTATGAGAAAGAGATGTTTGATAAGAAGAAAAACATGGCTTTACATGCATTCTTTCGTTGCTTAACGGCTTAAAAAATGTTATTATTTAATATAGAGATAGAGATATGGAAGCGTTTAGAAAACCACGTTTCTATCAATATAAAACACTTTTTTTATAAGTTGCAAGAGTAAGAGGAGGATGTACTTATGTTAAAAGGTATTGCAGCATCAGCGGGAGTTTCCATCGCAAAAGCATACAAATTGGAATCTCCAAAAGTTGAGATCGTTAAAAAAGAAGGAGATCCTGCAATTGAAGTTGAAAAATTCAATGCAGCACTCGAAAAGACAAAAACAGATATCGAGGGTGTAAAAGAAAGAGCAGCAGCACGTCTGTCTGAAGAAGAACTGGCTGTATTTGATGCTCATCTGATGATGGCTGGTGACCCTGAATTCGCATCACAGATTGTCGGCATGATCGAAAATGATAAAGTAAATGCAGAATATGCTGCTGATACGGTTGCCAACCAGATGGTAGCTATGTTTGAGTCTATGGATAATGATTATTTCCGTGAAAGAGCTGCGGATATCAAGGATGTTACGTATCGTTTGAAATGTAACCTGCTGGGACTGACAATTCCTGATTTATCAAGCATCAGTGAAGATTCTATTATTGTTGCTTATGATTTAACACCATCAGATACGGCACAGCTGAATACATTTGTAAAAGGCTTTGCGACTAGTATTGGTGGTAAAACAAGTCATTCTGCCATCATGGCAAACTCTTTAGAAATACCAGCAGTTGTAGGATGTGGAGATATCCTGAGTGCTGTTGAACATGGGGATACATTAATCTTGGATGCTTTAGATGGCGAAGTATTTGTAAATCCTGATGAAGAAACAATTAAGAAATATGAAGCAAAAGCAAAGGCTTATGCTGAAGAAAAAGAAGCATTAAAAGTTTTAGTGAATGCGGAATCTGTCACAACTGATGGACATAAAGTAGAATTAGCTGGTAATATCGGTGGTTTTAAAGATGTTGAAGGTGTATTGAAAAACGGTGGTGAAGGTGTAGGCTTATTCCGTACGGAATTCTTATATATGGACAACGATCACTTCCCAACAGAAGAAGAGCAGTTTGAAGCATATAAGGCTGTATTAGAAGGTATGCAAGGACGCCGTGTCGTTGTTCGTACCTTAGATATCGGTGGAGATAAGAAATTATCATACTTTGAATTCCCAGAAGAAATGAATCCATTCTTAGGCTATCGTGCAATTCGTCTGTGTCTGGATCGTACAGATATCTTCCGTACACAGTTGCGTGCCTTGATTCGTGCTAGTGTTTATGGTAGATTATGCATCATGTTCCCGATGATTGCAACCGTAAAAGAATTCTGTGACGCAAAAGCTATTTATGAAGAAGAAAAGGCAAAATTGATTGCCGAAGGTGTAAAGGTTGCCGATAATATCGAAGTTGGTATGATGGTGGAAATTCCTGCTGCAGCTGTTAATGCGGATAACTTTGCTAAACATGCAGACTTCTTCTCTATTGGTACAAACGATTTGATTCAGTATTCAATGGCCGCAGATCGTATGAGCGAGCATGTATCTTACTTATATCAGCCATACAATCCATCTGTATTGCGTTTAATCAAGATGACGATTGATGGTGCACATAAAGAAGGCAAATGGGCTGGTATGTGTGGCGCAATGGCTGGAGAACCATATGCTGTACCTTTGCTGTTAGGTATGGGATTGGATGAATTCTCAATGTCTGCTACACAAATTCTGAAAGCACGTAAGATGGTAAACGGTTTAAGCAAAGATGAAGCAGCAAAACTTGCTGATGAAGCATTAAAACTTGCTACTGCTGAAGAAGTACTTGATTTAGTTAAAAAAGCAGTGGATTAATCATTGAAAAGGGTATCTTATTGTAGTGACCTCCTAAAGTGAGTCTAACTTTTGAAGGGTAATATCACGCAAAGATATCCTTTTTTGCTTTATTAGGAATACAATATAAGGGATTCTAAGAGGATCGCTAATCGTTGTGTGGGAAGTATGTTGAAATAGATAAGAGATCGCATGCTTAATAGGATACAAATTGTATGCTAATGAGTAGGTAAGTTAAAAAGTAGGACGTTGGAATCATCAATAAAAAGAAGGTGTCGTACCTCTTATTGTATTAGATTAAATGTAGCGCATAGCTCTTTTGGCATTGAAATTAGCAAAATTAAAAAAATATGTGAGATGTGAGAATCTGATTGTAGCGCTTACGACAATAATTTGCTAAAAATGACAAGATATTTCTTATTTCGTAAGATATAATTATTTTGTAATTAGCGGATAGCAACCCCGCAGTACAGCATCATCTGTATGCACATCTTTTCTTAAGAAAACCCTATGACATGAGTCAGTTCAAGGAAAAAGATGAGGAATCATGGTGTGAGGACCTTGATTTTAGCGACATGTGGTGGAAAGAAATGATTCTTACAATCCCTTTCAAGAATCATTTTTTTTTATGCTTAACTATGTTAAAATAATGAAAAGAGGAAAGGGATTACATATGAAAAAAGCAGTACTAGCGGCATCGCTCATGCTTTTGTGCGGATGTCAAACAACGAAGAAGGAAACAGAAAAACCATTATATTTTGTGTTTGCAACACCATTATCTACACATACCCTATGGCTGCAGGCAAAAAGCGGTATGCAGGATGCTTGTGATCTACATCATATACAATGTGATTGGCAAGGACCAATCAAAATTTCAACAGAACAAATGGAGGATGTAATTCAGACAGCAATTTTGAAAAAAGCAGATGGTATTATTACACAGGGAGTTATCAAGAAAACATATATCATGGAATCAATGGAGCAAAATGTACCGATCGTTCTTGTTGATTCACCGGTAGAAGACGCAAAGCCCCTTGCAACTATTTGTAAGGATTTTGAACAACAGGCACAGATGCTTTTGACGGATATTGAAAAACGGATAGGAAAGAATGAACATCTGCGCATAGGAATTCAGGTATCGGAACAAGATTTCGATTTGGCCAAACAGCAGATTGAATCCGTCCGTACGGTATTTAAAAAACATCCGGGCGGTTTTGAAATTGTTGCAATCAGTGAATCTAAGTCAGATCAATCCCGTTCACGTAATGAATGGATCAGCGTTTTGCAAAAAGAAAAAAATTTAAATATCACGCTAAATTTTGCCGGTGAAAGTGCGATTGGCTGTGTGATGGCGCGTGAATATCTGAATATGCAAGATGATCTGCTGATCTATGGTGTTGATGATATGGATGATACGGTAAAGATGATCAAAGAAGGTAAAATTGCCGGAAGCATAGTTACATCTTTTTATCGTTACGGATATGATTCCGTGGAGATGTTATATGAGTATGTAAGAAATGGAAAAGAACCGGTGAAAGAGCTTCAGCCAGCGCAAATTCTATTGCTTAATAAAGGAAATCTAAAAACATATGAAAAGGAGCTGAAGGAATGATGAAACGGTGGTTGCGTCATAATGATCAGCTGGAAAGCTTCAGCGATAAGATTTTTAATTACAATCTCATGTTAATCGTCATTGTAGCCTTTGTTTGTTCGACATATGTCATGCTGAATATACGAATTATCGATAAGTTTAATGATACCTATGTGAGCTACAATGATTTAAATGGCTTTTATTTTCATGTGAAGGAAATGAATGATAATTTTCAGGTCTATTTATATCAGCCCAGTGATGCAAATTATAAAGCTTTTCGTGATTCTTATAATGCATCCGGAAAAAACATAGATAAGATCATGCTGAGCCTAAAAGGGAATGAGCGAAAATGGCGTTTTGAACTCTTGCAGAATATGATTGATAAGTATTATATCGATGCTGAATTGGTCATTGCCAGTAATCTACAGCAAGAAGAAGACTTTAATCAGAAGTATCAGAAGTTAATACATGAATATGAGCTGATAGCAAAGACAAGTGGAGAATATTATGATATCGTAACCGAAGATATGCAGCTGCAGAAAATTGCGGTAAATGATAATCAGCGAACGCTGCATCTAGTATCTTTATTCTTTATTCTGTTTGTGATTACCTGGCTTGCTTATTTTTCCATTACGATGATTCGTTCGATGACAGATCCGATTGAGAAAATCATGAATAATATGAATCGCATTAAAATGGGTGAATACGACTTATCAAAAATTTCCAATGTAAACAAAGAAATGAATGTGCTTTGTTTGGCGTTGGAGGACCTTTCAAGAAGTATACAAAAAAATATTCAATATGCGAATGATAAATCCGATCTAGAGAAACGTGTATTGGAGCAGCAAAACGAAAATTTGAAAAAAGATGAACTGCTTGCGCAAAGCGAATTGCGGGTATTGCAAAATCAAATTAATCCCCATTTCTTATTTAATACCTTGAATATGATTTATAAAAAGGCTTACAGTGAAGGTGCATATGAAACAAGTGAACTGATGGAACGCACCAGCCGTCTGTTGCGTTATGCTTTGGATAATACAAGCCGCATCAGCAGTTTGAAAAAAGAATTAGCGGCTATTGAAAACTATAATTATATTCAGGCGAAACGTTATGGAGAACGCATTCGCTTTATTGTCGAGGCAGAAGAGGATCTTCCTGATATACGCATGCCAGGCATGATCTTACAGCCGCTTGTTGAAAATGCAGTTCTCCATGGTTTACAGGATGTTACGGAAGATGGTGAGGTCATGATTGAGGTTACGCAGCAAAACGATCATGTAATCATCAGTGTAAGTGATAATGGTGTTGGTATGGCCTCAGATGAATTGGAAAAATTAATTTTAAATGATTATGCCAAAGGAAGCGATGATCGTGTGCATCTGGGCTTATACAATGTTACCAGCCGCTTGAAGAAATTTTATGGTGATGAAGTAAGCATTATCATCAATAGTCTGGAAAACTGTGGCTTTGAGATTAATATTAAGATTGATCTAAGGAGGCGTTCCTGATGTATAAAATTTTAATAATCGAGGATGAGCAAATTGAACGCGAGACACTTTATAAAATCTTACACGATAACTTTACTTTAAAAGGATTGTATATGGCGAAAAACGGGAAAGAAGCACTGGATGTTTTTGAACGTGAAAAGCCGGAAATTGTCTTAGCCGATATCAATATACCGGGAATCAATGGCTTAGAGGTCATACGGCGAATCAAACAACAGCAACAAGACACTTCCTTCCTTGTATTATCCAGTTATAACTATTTTGAATATGCACAAGAGGCCATTCGCCTAGGTGTGAGTGATTTTATTTTAAAGCCATACAACATAGAACATTTGAAAGAAGTCGTAGATAGATTGATACACCAGCATCGAGAAAAACGTAAAGAGCAGCAACAGCATGATGAATTATTGGAGAAGATTGAAAAAATTACTCCGGTAGTTGAAAATGAATGTTTGTATGCGATCATCTCAAATGAGAACGAATTAGAATTAAAACGTTCTTTACGACTATTAAGTCCCCATATCTGTAGTGGTTTTTGTATGATCATGCAGAGTTTGACATGTGCTTTTCATACCACAGCCATGGATACCATTTGTGAAAACTTTAAAAAGCAGGGATATCGCTGTATCAAAGAATTGTTTCATGGACTGCAAATTTTCTTTATCCTTTTTGAGCGTCCGATTGACCAACAGGAAGTCCGACAGCTGGCAGGATATATCGATGGTTTGCGTAGTGAATATAAAGATGTCGTAATTGGTATTGGTCCTATTGTTTGTGAATTAATAAAATTTCATCATTCCTTTGATTTGGCGAGAGATCGATTAAGTGCTCAGGCACAGCCAGCTTTGAAGCTATTGATGGAAGATGAAAAAAGCAGTGAAGAAAATGCGGTAAATATTGCTACACAGGTAGAAGTATTCATGAAAGCATTTCAGAAGATGGATGAAGAATCTTTAAAAAAACATTTGAATCAATTAAGTCTTCAACTGATTCAGGAGGAAAAAGAACAATTGTATAAAGATGTATCTGAATTAATTACGTCTTTGAAAAACAGTTGTGAAAAACAATATCCGGAAATTGATTTTACTAAAGTCAAAATTACACCTTTGCGTGTGACAAGCAGTATTCACCAAGAAGTACCTTTATATTTACATATGCAAATACATCGCTTGTATGATCTGATTGCTGAGGAGAAATTCCGTAATACGAATTTACTGGTACGTCATGCCATTCGTTATATTGACAGTAATTATCGTAAACAAATTACATTGAGTGATATGGCAGATGCATTACAGGTATCACCTTATTATATTTCCAAATTACTCAGCAGCTCTTTGAATAAAACATTTACGGAACTGGTGAGTGAACGACGTGTAGAGGCTAGTAAAGAATTACTGAAAACAAATAAACGTATAAAAGAAATCGCTTATGAAGTAGGATTCCAAGGGCAAAATTATTTCACTAAAGTATTTAAAAATTATACCGGCGTTACCCCAAAGGTATATAAAAATACCTTTGAGAACAAGGAATAATAGCTTTGTATGGGGTTAAACACAAAGAATTGCTAAAGATAGCTAAATTTTACTATTTTTTCATTCTATAATAAAAATGCAGATAAAGAGACTATAATAATACTATCTGCAATACCATAATGTAAGGCTGTTACCAGCCAGCCTTAGATGAATCCTTTTTCTTTAAAAAAGTCATGTTACTCCCAGAACATGACTTTTTTACATGATGTGTTTGTCTAGTAAGCATGTTAGCTTACTTTTTTTAGGTTTTATTTACCGATAATTCTAACATAAGTAAAAATGACTTTTTTTCTTTGTAGGAGAATGTAAGGATAAAAGTGACATATATGTCATTTAGAATTAAGAACCCTTAAGAAGTAAAAATGCATCTAGATGCTATAATACAGGTGAACAGGAAGGGTGTTTCCTTCTTATGTAAAGGAGCTAATTGTTATGAAGAATATAGTTGAGATGCTGGAAAACAGTTGTTCTCGTTATCCTGATAAAACAATGCTTATGGAACCGGAAAAGAGCATTACATATAAAGCGTTTGTCAATGAAGCAAAAGCGATTGCTTGTAAGATTATAGAAAAAATACCATCACAGAATCAGCCTGTTGTCATTTTGATTGATAAAAGCATTCAGGCTCTCGTATCAATGATGGGAGTGTTATATAGTGGAAATTATTATACGATCTTAGATGTAAAGATGCCCGTTGAGCGTATGGAATGTATACTGAATACGTTGCAGCCAAGCCTGCTTATTAGCGATCATAAGCAATGGAAAACAGCCGAAAAGTTAAATTTTAAAGGAGATTTGTTGCTTTATGAAGAAAACAAGACCTATGCGATAGAAGAAGCAAACTTATTATCCAGGCGAAGAAAGATGATTGATACGGATCCGGCATATGTATTGTTTACTTCCGGCTCTACCGGTATTCCGAAAGGAACAGTTGTATCACATCGCAGTGTCCTTGCCTATGCCCATTGGGTTGTTGAAACCTTTGCAATCGATGAAACAACGATCTTTGGTAATCAGACACCGTTTTATTTCAGTATGTCTGTGCTTGATATTTATGCAACCCTTTTATCAGGTGCTAGTCTTTATTTGCTGCCAAAACTTTATTTCTCTTTTCCAGCAAAGCTTTTGGACTGCATGATTCAAAATAAGATCAATACCATTTACTGGGTGCCGAGTGCTTTAGGTATCGTGGCAAACTTAAAAGGTTTAGAAGTATTGCCGCCTAAAGATGTAAAAAAGGTGTTGTTTGCAGGTGAAGTAATGCCAACAAAGATTTTAAATATCTGGCGCAGACATTTACCTGATGCTTTATATGCAAATTTATATGGTCCAACAGAAGTTACCGATATTTGTACGTATTATATTGTAAACCGTGATTTTGCGGATGATGAAGCTTTGCCAATCGGAAATGCTTGTAACAATTGTGATGTTATTGTGCTAAAAGAAGATGGTACACAAGCAAAAGGCGATGAAGCCGGTGAACTTTGTGTACGAGGAAGTTTTTTGGCAAATGGATATTATGATCAAGTGGAGAAAACAAGCGAAGTGTTTATTCAAAATCCATTGCAGCCTCATTATCCAGAGCTTATTTATCGCAGTGGTGATATTGTGAAATACAATGAATACGGTGAGTTGATGTACTTATCACGTAAGGATTTTCAAATCAAGCATATGGGATATCGCATTGAACTTGGTGAAATTGAAACCGCTATGTTTGCGATAGAGGGGATGGATGCCTGTGCGTGTATCTATGATACACAAGCGAAATGGATCATCTTATATTATCAGGGCAAAAATTTAACGGAAAAAGCAATTTTGGAACAGGCAAAGGCCAAGCTGCCCAATTACATGTGGCCCAATAAATTTATTCCTATAAAACGCATGCCTTATAATGCAAATGGGAAAATAGATCGGAAAGCTTTAAAAGCTATGTATGCAGGAGGATAAAAAATATGGAGAAATTACTAGCAATCTTAGAAGATATGAAGCCAGGAGTCGATTTTAAAAAAGAAAAAAAACTTATTGAGGATGGTATTTTAGATTCCTTCGATATCGTTGAAATCATTGCGGCTATCGATGATGAATTTGATGTTGAAATTCCAGTTATGGAAGTGCAGCCAGAGGTTTTCAATGATGTAGAAAAGCTATATGCGCTGATTGAGCGATTAATGGAAGAATAGGATTTGTATCATGTCATTGATATCGCTGCCATTCATGCTGTTAGTGACAGCATCTTGTGTGCTTTATTATCTTGCGCCGAAACAGTGGCGATGGTGTATTTTGCTCTTAGCAAATGTCATCTTTTATGTTGCGGCCTCGCAGGCATTGATCATTTTCCTGATAGGTAGTATTTTGAGTGTATATATCGGCGGCTTAGCTATTAACAAACAGATAAAGCTGCAAAAAGCTACCATAAAAAGTTTAGAAAAAGACCAAAAGAAAGCCTATAAGGCTATGATGAAGAAACGGAAGCAACTGATTTTGATCGTCGTATTGGCAATCAATATTGGTATCTTATGCTATTTAAAATATTACGGTTTTTTTGCCGGTAATCTGAATGCCATAAATGCTTTACTGCATGTTAATGTTAATATCGCAGTAAAAAAATTTGTACTGCCACTTGGAATCTCCTATTATACCTTAATGGCCATCAGTTACATGGTAGATGTGTATAGAGGCAAATACGAAGCAAGCCCTCAGCTTGGGAAAGTCGCTTTGTATTTGTCCTTCTTCCCACAAATGACAGAAGGTCCGATCTCACGTTTTGATCAGTTAGCCGATCAATTGTATGCGGGCAATGAATTTGACATTATAAAATTCAAGAGTGGTTTATATCTAATTCTTTGGGGACTTTTTAAAAAATTAGTCATCGCTGATCGAGCTGCGCTATATGTGAATCCAGTATTTAGTGGTATGCATGGAGGTTTTACCGCTTTTTTAGCTGTTGCCTTATATACATTACAAATATATGCTGAATTTAGTGGCGCTATGGATATCGTACGTGGAATTGGCTATTTGTTTGGTGTTCACATGGAGAAAAATTTTGAACAACCGTTTTTCTCAAAAAGTATAGCTGAATTCTGGCGTCGCTGGCATCGTACGTTAGGGACTTGGCTAAAAGATTACGTATTTTATTCAATATCATTATCTAAAATGAATATGAATTTGAACCGTTCTGTGAAAAAGCATATGAAAGGGAATTTCGGAAGATTTATCCTAAGCGCATTTCCCCTCTTTTTTGTCTGGTTTTTCAATGGATTCTGGCATGGCGCCAGCTGGAAATATATTGTATATGGTTTATATTATTATCTAATTATGATGATGGGTTTGTTGCTTGCCCCTGTTTTTACGAAAATCAAAGATACATGGCATCTTCATGAACAGCGAAAAGGCTATCGTCTCTTTTGTATCTTACGTACGGTATTGATTGTTTTTGGTGGCATGCTGATCTTTCGTGCGCACTCACTAGATGATGCCTTGCAAATGCTGTTGCGGATCTTTACGATGCAGGAAACAGATATCTTAGCACATGGGCTGACTCTTGTTGATTTTGGCATTTTGATATGGGGATTGGTATTGATGTTTATAATAGCAGGCTTAAAGGAAAGACGTGTAAATTTATTTGCATTATTTGATCAGAAAAGTCTGTTGTTGCGTTATGGTATTATCCTTATCATAGGGGTATCCATTATCGTATTTGGTATTTATGGTCATGGTTATCAAGCAAGCGATTTTATATATGGTGAATTTTAGTGAAAGGAGCAAACATCATGAAAAACAGACGTAAATCTATCCTAGCCTTTACATCCTTTATTGTTATTTTTGCTCTATTATTAAACTTATTTTCCATGATATTAATTCCCAAAGATAATAAGATGAGCAAAACGATACGTGGCTTCTATGAAGAAAAGAAAAACTCATTAGATGTTTTATTTCTTGGTGATAGTAGTATGTATCGCAGTATCATACCTGCTAAGTTGTGGAAGGAAAATGGTTTTACCAGTTATGCACTGGGCGCTCCTTCGGTAAGAACCTATGCTTTGTATTATTTATTGGAAGAAGCATTAAAAACGCAAAAGCCAAAAGTAGTCGTTATGGAAGTGAATTGCGCATTTAATGATCATAAATATTCTATGGGAAATAAACGAAAGATTATCGATCACATGAAACTTTCGATGAATAAAATTAATATGATTCAAGATGCAGCATTTCAATTTTCTTTAACTGATAAAATAAGTTTATTATTCCCTGTCTTTTTATATCATAATCGTTATAATGAAATAAATGCGGTTGATATAGCTGAAACCTTTGGTTCGCCAATGAATGATACGAAGGGCTTTATTAGTAGCTACAAGCAAAAACCGTATAAAGGGAAGACCAATTATATGCGTGCATCTTCACAGGCGATGTTTGATGCGAATAGTAAAAAATATATGGATATGATTCATGATATATGTAAAAAGAATCATATTAAGCTTATGTTATTAAAAGTACCGGGTGCCAAAGAATGGAATCAAAGTAAAAAAGAGGCAGTAGAGTTGTATGCAAAAGAACGACATCTGCCATATTTAGATTTAAATACGAATATGGAGAAGAACATCGATTGGAGAAGGGATACGAATGATTCCGGAGTACATTTGAATATCTTTGGTGCAGAAAAGGTGACGATGGAGCTCAGTCAGTATTTTCGTCGTCATTATCGACTGAAAAAAACAACAGATCAAGAAGTAATTGCTTCCTTCAATAAAGCTTATCGCTTATTTAATGAGAAACGAAAGTCTTATAAAAGACCTGTCAAGACAGTTACTATTTAAGAATACCTATTATGAAATGAATCTTACAGGTATATGTACCTCTATATTGGATAATCCAATATAGAGTTTTTTTTTGACTTCCATGAAGACGGATGATTACAAAAAAGCTTGTGAATATGCAGGTATTAATTTTGATCAAACATCCTATGATAAAAGCTCGGCATTGCAGAAAAAGACAACGAAAGAAAGCTATGCCGCTGTGGTATTCAAAGTAGGCAAGCAAAAAGTGTCAAAAAAGAAAGTCACAGTAGATGTTGAAATCATAACTACGGATTATTTAGAAATTATGAATCAGGCCGTATATGATACTATGAAAAATAAAAAAGATGATGCATATACATATAGAGTATTTTCTAGTATCAAAATAGAGAAGAATAAGCTTCTAAATTGTTGATACCTAGCAGTTAAAAAAACGATGTATGATACAGCATTTTGTTGTTTGTGTTTTATGAAACAATACAATTAGAATATGCAAAAAAAGCGGTATCTACATGCCATGTTAAGATATGGCGAATAGTTACCGTTTTTATATGAACATAGGGTTTATTTGTTAAAGGACTCGCTCAGAGTTAAGAATTCATTTACTCTTTCCTCAGCGGTTTTTAAACAACTGATCCAGAAATCTTTAGAAGTCAGATCAATGTCAGCCAATTTAGCAACATCTTCAACATCGGATACCGTTGTCGCATGTAGCAATTCACGATATTTTGGTACGAAAGCATCCTTCATTTCATGATATTTTACAATTAAGCCACGGGCAAATAAACCGCCAAAAGCGTAAGGGAAGTTGTAAAAGCTCAGAGCTGATGAATAATAATGGCTCTTATTGATCCACATATAAGGATGCAAATACTGCTCATCTAAGCCATCACCATATGCTTGTTTTTGTGCATCCAACATCATCGCTTCTAGTTCATCCGGGAATAGGAACCCCTCTTTACGTTTTTCAAATACCTTTTTTTCAAATAAGAAACGAGAATAAATATCACACATAATCTGTGTAAGATCTTGAAGCTGTGTTTCTATTAATGCCAGCTTTGTTTCTCCTTCTGCTTCATCAATTGCAGCATTCATGATGATATTTTCATTAAAGGTAGAAGCAGTTTCGGCAACTGGCATGGAATAATCTGTATTAAGCATCTTGTGATCCTGGATCATCATACCATGATATGCGTGTCCTAATTCATGAGCCAATGTCACAACATCGCCTAAGGAACCATCAAAATTCGTTAAAACACGACTTTGTTTCAAGAAAGGGAGATTTTCGCAGAATGCTCCACCAACCTTACCCTTACGTGGATAGAAATCAATCCATTCATCTGCAAAGGCTTCTTCCATCATATCCGCCATATCCTGTGCAAAAGGCGCAAAATGTTTCAACAGATAGTCTTTTGCTGTTTCAATCGTGAATTTTGTGTCGTCTTTTCCAATAGGTGCAAATAGCTCATACCAAGGAAGTCCGTTTTGATAACCTAACATTTCCGCCTTGCGTTTTAAATATTTACGGAATACCGGCATATAATCATCCATGGCCGATAGCATGGCATCTAAGGTTTCCTGTTTCATATGGGACTGATGCAGTGTCATTGCTAAAGGAGAAGCGAAACCGCGCAACTCACATTCTGTTAAGACTTGTGCTTTGATGTTGTTTAAAGAAAAGGCAATAGCATCACGAATCTTGGCATAAGCAGCTAATTCTGCTTCATAAGCGCGTTTACGCACCTTTTTATCAGAGTCATATGCCAAGTTGCGAATCTGTGAAAGGGTAGTTGTTTTTCCATCATAGTCTACTTCTAAGGTGCTGGTCAGATAGCTTTGCATGGTTTCCCAAGCCTGTCCTGCCGAGATATCCATCTTGGATAATACTTCTTCTACATCATCACTGAGTAAGTAACGACCATCTTCTTGAATCGAATGTAACAAGTAGGTATATTCCTGTAATGCTTCTTCTTTTTCCAGGCAAGCATCAAGATCTTTTATTTGTGCAATATAGCGATTAAATTTTGCTTTTGCTTTTGCCACGTTGCTTGTTTTCTTAGTGATCTTATCTAAATAAGCTGCTGTTTGCGCATCAGTGGTATCACAGCTTTGGCGCAGATTGGCATATGCCAACAGCTGGTAGCTGATCTGTTCTAATTCATTTAATGTAGTTAGAATTTGTTTCAAGGTAGCAGTTTCATCCTTATGGGATAAGGTGTCTGCCAAGGTATTGCATTGTGCAATCAATTCATCAAGTTTCTTGATATCTGCTTCAAATTGCGGATCATCATAACCCTTATAGAGGACATCAAGTGACCAAGTTTCTTTCATTTTAGACCTTCTTTCTCTGTTAGATTACCCCTATTATAGCATAGAAATTCCAAAATGAAGGAGAAGATTATGGAAGGTTTATTTTCTTAGAAGGAAGAGTGTGTAAGCCGTAAGCAATTCTTCTTTTTTGATGAATGTGAAGATAATACTATGCTATCTCTTTATGACTTTTCTCATAAATCATACAGGCAATGCTGATGATGAGAATGGAATAGATGATATAGAAAAAGGGGGCTGCTGGATAGGCCTCAAACAAGGTAATGGAGCCAAAGAGAAAGAAGAAAAAGGAAGAAACTACTTTAACACTATCTTCACTTAAATGGGCAAAGATAAATTTTCCAGCGAAGATACCAAAAATATTTGCCATGATAAGGCCTAAGGATGCTCCCAGAAAAACTTGAAGGTGCTGGTCCATGTGATCGGCTGAAAGCGCTACGGTTGCTAATTGCGTCTTATCACCGAGCTCAGCTAGAATAAAGGTAAAGGCAATAGAAAAAATAGGCAATCCTAAGGAAATATGATGCCCCTTGCTTTCTTCTTTTGTAATGCGTAAGTTAAAAAAACCAAAGCCTAGAAACATTGCGGCAGCGGCCAATTTGATAAACTGCATAGGGATCATATCGCCTATTAGATCTCCGGCCAATGTAGAAAAAGCACTGATGATGATGACCCCTAACATCATCCCTAATATCACACTTTTCATACGATAGCGATTGGTGAGCGCCATCATCATAAGTTGTGTTTTATCAGCCATTTCCGCGATAAAAACAAATAAAAACGTATGCAGCAACATAAGATCACCTCTTATTTTACTATATGTGAAATAAAGAGCTTTCATGTATAAAATCATCCTTTCCCTGCTGCGACAAAATAAATATGAAGAAGGAAAGGTGTAAGCGTCAGTAAAATAGGGATTACTTTGAAAAAGCCCTAAGCAAAAGAAAACCCGTACGAATCATACGGGTAAGAAATGCATTCTTTATTCCTCGCAAATATAGGCAAGGATCAATTTCATGGTGTTAAGGACACCATCGATATGTGTACGTTCCATACCATGAGAAGCGTGAACACCTGGGCCAATTAATGCCCCTTTGATATCATTTCCGGCATTTCTTGCGGCACTGACATCTGAACCATATTGTGGATAAATATCAATTGCATAAGATACGGCTTCACGTTTAGCCAGCTCAATAAGTTTGCTGGTAAGATCATAATCATAAGGACCACTGGAATCTTTGGCGCAGATGGAAACATCTTGTTCTGTGCATGCTAAATCTAAGCCGATGCATCCCATATCGACAGCTAAAAGCTCAGCAATTTCATCTGGGATATGCGCCATACCATGTCCGACTTCTTCATAGGTGCTCATCATAAAGATCAAATCATAAGCAGGGGTAATGGCATTTTCTTTTAAATGATGTAAAATGCCCATCAATGCAGAAACGCTGATCTTATCGTCTAAGAAACGAGATTTAATAAAACCACTTTCGGTAATTTGTACTTTTGGATCGATGGCAACAATATCTCCATTTTGAATTCCAAGTTTCTGCGTATCTTCCTTTGTATAAGTGACTTCATCAATGCGTACTTCCATTTCATCAATTTCACGTTTCTTCGTGCTGGCATCTTTATAGACATGGGCTGCTGGAGAAGTGGATAAAATCGTTCCGCTATAGCATTGACCATCTCTTGTATAGATACGACAATATTCCCCATCCAGTGTCGGAATGATAGGACCGCCTAAATTGGTTAAGGCAAGCTTTCCATCACTTTTTATCGAGCGGACCATAAGACCTAAGGTATCGCAATGGGCGCATAAACCAAGTGTCTTATGATGATGATTACCTTTTACATAGATCCATAAATTGCCTTTGTGATTACGTTTTGTCTGATATCCGAATCGCTTTGCTTCTTCTTCAACGAAGTCGATGGCTTTTTTGGTATACCCGGTAGGGGAATCAATTGCTAATAACTTTTTTGCGAATGCTACAACATATTCTTTATTCATCATCATCTTACCTACTTTCTATTTTTACTTAGTGATTTAACGTGAGATGTACACACCATCACAATCATCAATTTCTTCAACTTTTACGCGAATCTGTTCCTGTAAAGAGCTAGGAATGTTTTTGCCGATGTAGTCTGCGCGTATCGGTAATTCACGATGACCGCGATCAACCAAGACGGCCAATTGTATCTCTTTTGCTCTTCCATAATGCATAATGGCATCCATGGCAGCGCGCACGGTTCGTCCTTTGAATAAGACATCATCTACTAAAATAACTTTCTTATCCTTTACCGGCATGGTTTGGTTTGGTAAAGGGTGTGCCTGCTCCAGATCATCACGCCAATGGGAAACATCCAATGCATAACAAGGTACCTGTACTTGCTCTACACGCGCAATCATTTTAGCTAAACGCTGAGCGAGAATTTCACCTCTGGTCTTGATGCCGACAAGAACGATATCCTCAACACCTTTGTTATGTTCAATGATTTCATGTGTAATTCTGGTTAAACTGCGGCGCAATCCTAAAGCGTCGATTATCTCTTTTGTTTCCATGCAGATCCTCCTTGAAAACACTACTCATAGTATACCTGTTTCCGCCTTTAAACGCAATCATTTCCCGTCCAGGATTTCATCAAGAATAGCATTTGCCAATCGCTCAAAAAGAAATTGTTTCTGATACGGTGTTCCCTTCGTACTCAGCTCATAAATACCTACGTTTTGTGTATATAGAATGGTTAAAAATTCATGAATGAGTTCTTGGCTTTTTACCTGATGATCATAAGCAGCTAAGGTTTGACAGAAGAAATCTTCTTTATCATGATGACCGAGAAATAAAGCGATGGCATCATCCAAACTCTCAACTTTTCGCCATCCTTGAAACTTTGCCTTTGCGTTTAAATAGAATAAGGCATGGACCGGATAAAATTGCAGACTGCTTTCATAGGTTGTCAAAGGAGTGATCTGATAACGAATAGTATCTTCTTCTTTTAGAAAGATGCCGGATGCATAATGTGCGAATAGTTGTTGCTTTTTTACATAAGAGATATCTTTACAGGCACTGACCTCACTACCGGTACTGACGATGGCATTATCAAGATAGTGCAAAATGCCGCTATCATCATAATAAGCACTTGCGGCTATCTTGCGAGTATGACAACTTTTCAATATGGCATCTAATAATTCACTCTTACCACTGTGGGTCATCCCGGCAAAGACAAGATTTTGTTGCTGTTGCGAATATGCAATATGCACCATGGAGGCATGAATAGGGAGATCATGCTTTTGAATACAAAGCGCATTGTATAAGGTTAAGATCATTTCTTTTAAGTAGAGAAAATGTAACATCTCATCCCCACCGCTGACCATACCGATGTATAAGGCATTTGTCTGATCGTAATAGTAACTCCGCTGTTTACGATGGCTTTGTAATCCAAACAAGAGAAGAAAATCATAAGTAACACCTGGTTCTGTAATAGGATACATGGCGGACAGAGCTGCCGCAAACCACAATGCTTTACGATGTAAAAAAACAATGCCTTGAAAATTGCCGATGCGGATACAGATGCCAAGGTAGCTAGTGGCATCCATACTGATATCCCGATATAAAAAAGTATCGCTTTTTCGTATCGGATATTGATGAGAATGTTTTGCCATAGCGATGACCGGAACACTGTGTAACTGTACTTCGCTTAAGAAAGGAATATGACTCAAGGGAAGATGCGCATAGGGATGCGATAAGGGGTGTTTCTTTACTTGATAGGTAGCATCAAAAGCAAATTGATGCATGGGTAAAATGGAGCCTGATTGTTGAACAAGACGACTCATATTTTCCCAAAGATGCTGTAAAGAGGGAGAAGGAACATCTGGCTTGGTGATGATGTGAATTTTACCAATAGCAGAAAAGTATTGCAGAAAAATTAATAAAGGACGGTAAGGGAAAGGATTTTTTGTTAAAAGAGAAAGCACCATGGTCTCTTCAATATCGTATGGATAACATTTTAATAATTCTTTTAAATAAGAGCGAGCACTGACTTCCTCATCAAATTCTAATGCAAACAGCATAGTATCACCTGTTAAATAGGTATGCTCGCCATTAACAAAATAGTCAAATGATCTGTTGAAAACATGCTTTCCTAGCAATCATCGTTATGTGTAAGAATAGATGTGCTATAATAAAAAAAAGAATGCACAGAAAGAAGTGTTGAATATGAAAAAAGTTGTATTTCATATAGATGAAATGAAGAATTGGTCATTAACATTAGGAAATGTGAAGAATCTTATCACGTTTTATGAACACCATGATGAGGTGTTTCAAATCGTCGTCGTAGCAAATGGTGAAGCCGTAAAAGGATATGGGAAAGAGGACACACAGGAAAATATTGCAAAGGAAATCCTTGCTTTATTTGCTAAGGGAATATCTTTTCACGCATGTCAAAATGCGTTGCGTGCACAGCAGTTAGAAGCTGTCGATCTTCTTGAGCATATCGTCATTGTTGAAGCAGGTGTGGCTGATATTGTCGCATTGCAAGAAAAAGGTTTTACCTATATAAAACCATAACAATTGCATGAAAAATGTGAAGAGGTGGTCTTATGAAAATCAAATTTTATGAAAAGGTTGATGATGAAAAGTTGCTATTTGCTGTCATAGTGGCTAAATATAAGGAACAATGGGTCTTTTGTAAACACAAACAGCGCAACAGCTATGAATTATGCGGCGGACATCGAGAAGCAAATGAGTCTATTCTGGATTGTGCAAGACGGGAGTTTTATGAAGAGAGTGGAGCGAAGGAATATCAACTGATTCCCTTGTGTGTGTATTCCTGCCTTGGTAAAACACGCGTAAAAGAAAGCAGTGATGAGCATGAAACATTTGGTATGTTGTATTATGCAGAGGTGTATGACTTTGATGAACTTCCTGAAAGTGAGATACAGGAAATTGCTTTCTTCACGGATGTAAAGAAGATACCAGAGTGGACATATCCTCAGATACAGCCGATATTATTCACAAAGGCACAATCCATGTTAACAAAGAAATAAAAAAAGCGTTGAAAAAAAGCTTGTTTCTATAACTAAAAAAACGTTGAAAATCTTATAGACGAAATGAAAGAGGCTGTCCTTAAAAGTATATGCGCTTTGCAAGGATCCAGCCTCTTGTTCTTGTAAGTTAGAACAAATCCATAATTTCATCTTTGCTCATGCTAGTAATCAAACCGTCATTCAAGTGAATGATACTATCACTTAAATCTTGTTTTAATTCTTGTAAATGCATGATTTTTTCTTCGATTGTATCTTTGGCAATTAGTTTAACGACCTGTACATTGTTGTGCTGTCCGATGCGATAGGCTCGATCGGTAGCTTGATTTTGGGCAGATACATTCCACCATGGATCAAAGTGAATGACAACTTCGGCACTGGTAAGATTCAACCCGGTTCCTCCGGCTTTTAAAGATATCAAAAAAACCGGTGTAGCATCAACATTAAAGGCATTTACATATTGCTGACGCTGTACTTTTGGGGTGCTGCCTTTTAATAGATAGTAATCAATTTCGCGTTGCTTTAGCTCTTTTTCAATCAACGATAACAGTGAGGTAAACTGTGAGAATAATAAGACTTTTTTACCCGATGCACGACAGTTTTCGATAAATTCCATGCACGCGTTAATTTTATTGCCTACCCCCTGGTAATTTTCATACAGCAAGCGGGGATCACAGCACAATTGGCGCAATCTGGTCAACATACTCAGCACCATGATCTTACTATTTTCAAAGCCTTTTTGTTTAAAGCTTTTATGCAAATCTTCTCGTATCAAAGATACATTTGCCATATATAATTTTCGGGTTTCTTCATCTAATTCGATCATCATCGTATGTTCGACTTTTTCAGGAAGTTCTTTTAAGACATCTTTCTTTACACGGCGCAAGATGAACGGTTCTACCATTCGCTTTAATTCCTTTAAGGTTATAGGATCATTTTCTTTCACGATAGGAATCTCATATTGCTTTTTGAAGTAAGGGTAAGTATATAGATAACCTGGCATTAAGAAATCAAAAATGCTCCATAATTCCGCTAATGAATTTTCAATTGGTGTTCCGGTTAAGGCAAATCGATGGGCTGCCTGAATCTGTTTGACAGATACGGCATTCTTCGTATTATGGTTTTTGATATACTGAGCTTCATCAATGATTTGATAAGTAAAGTGGAAATTTTCATAGTGTTCAATATCACGTTTGAGATAATCATAAGAGGTGATCACGACATCATAATCTTTCGCTTTGTAGATTAAGGCTTTTCGTTCCTCCATATTCCCGGTAATCAAAATGCTCGTTAAGGCATCAGAAAATTTCGCGATTTCACTTTGCCAGTTCAAAATCAGTGAACTTGGACAGACAACAAGAGAGATAGCCTGTGGATCATGGAGCTTTTCATCTTCCAATAAAGTAATTACTTGCAAGGTCTTACCAATGCCCATATCATCAGCTAAAATTCCTCCAAAACCATAATTGGCCATCGTTTTTAGCCAGCGGAAACCATCTTTTTGATAATTTCGCAAAATGTTTTTCAGACTGTGAGGAACCTTAAAATCAGAGTCCTTAACATTGCGTATACTACGGATGATATCTTTAAAAGTCGCATCGCGCTCAACCTTGATCATCTCAGCATCTTTTAGGCTTTTATCGATGTATAAAGAACGATATTTGGGAACCTTGATTTTACCACTTTCGAGCTCTTTTTCACTTACATGCATGCCATCTAAAATAAAAGACAACTCTTGCAAAGCACTATCTTCAATATTGACAAAAGAACCGTTGCGCATACGATAGTATTTTTTATTCAAACGGTATGCTTTTAATACCTCTTGCAACTCTTCGACAGGAAAATCAAAGGTATCAAAATCAATTTCTAGCAAATCACTTTCAATACGTACACCCATGGAGATATTCACACTATCACGTATCTGCAGTTTGCGGAATTTCTCACTGGCAAACATTTCACAGGTCTGTGATAATTCTTCAAAGCCTTTATTTAAAAATTCATATATGGCATCTTGTGAATGTTCAATATAGGCAAGTCCTTCCATAGCGTCAATCCGTGTCATATATTTGGTAAAAATCAGACGTACGGCAATTTCATCATTGAAGTTGCGACTGGCAGATAAGGAAGTATCACTGAACGCATTATACATATCATCTCCATAACAATACAGCAAACGTGCAGATATGACATTTTGTTTCGGCATATCGATATACACCTTACATTCTAATGGTAATGGCGCATACATAGAAATATCTTCACCATGCAGAGGCAGATATTTTTTGACATTTAAAATAACATTATTATAGAAGGCACTCATCAAGCCATCTGACACGGTTAAGGTATTATGATGTTCTAAGCATCCGCTGAGCATTGGCTCACAGGCTTTTGTAAAATCTTTATCACAACGATAAAGGATATGATTCATAAGAACATATAGATGGTTTCGTCCTTTAAACAGACGATAGTCTCCTTCATTCAGAGAAATATGAAAAATCTGCTGGGCATCTTTGTGTATCTGTAAAGAAAAAGGGGGATTGATAGCAAGAAAGCGCATGTTGATCAATGTTTTTTCTTTCATGCGATGCATGACATCCTGATCGGTATATAATTCATAAAATTCATCTAAAGCATCCGGCGTCATGCACATATTACGGGATTGCGGGGCTTTTTCTAAGGTAGGATGATTTAAAAAATACAAAACATCATGTTCATGATGACGCATGAAATCAATCAGCTTTTGACTCGTTTCATCAAAGCTATAATAATTATGCATGAATTCCAGTTCCTTACCATAGGCTTTTTTTACATTATGGGCAATATCATCCAGAAATAATGCGATGTCTTTGACGATATATTGTTTTTCATTGCCGATTTTTAAGGTTAACGCAAGAATGTTTTTTTTACGTATTTCTAATACGGGTTCCAAATGAATGGCTGTTTTTAAGTTCATGGCCAATGAAGAATAGACGATTTGTTCTTCGTAGATATTCATGATCTGAATGGCATGTTTATCGACTACTTTATTTTCCATCTGTTCCTTTTCCGCGTTTTTGCGTTTACTGTCTTCCATTAGGCGCAGCAAAACAGCGACACAATGTGCACAGGTCATTTTTTGGGCATGCTCTTCACAGCCACACAAATGAGCTCTTACGATGAAGTCATCCTTATCGATTGACATATTCACTTCCCGATATACTTTTTTATCTACGACATTAGCATTGACCATAATGATCTCAGGACTTGAAAAGTCATCGATATCCAACGATTTGATGGCTTTTTCCTTCATCAATTTTTCTCCCTTTTCAAATGTTTGCTCATCGCCTGCAAAGTCACGTATCTGAGCTATTGTAAATTCCATACCATCACCTTATCTTTCATCTTATTATTGTATCATTATTTCAGATGAAACGCGATGAAGATTAAAAAATTTATCAATGTAAGAAGGAAAGAATTCATCAGAAGAAAGCGTAGAAATGCTACCACCATTCGTATTGGCAAATACCACCAATTTGTGAATACTTTGTATGCAATAGTATAGCATCACATATTCAAGATTTTACCTTTTTAACTTTTATAAAGTGAGAAATCACAAGATGGCTATGACGGTTTCTGCTTTAGGTAATAACAAACTTCATCAAAGTAGGTACCATCGTAATATTCATAAGCATCATGCAAGGTGCCTTCAAATTGAAATCCCAGTTTTTCGATAACACGTTTACTTTGTGTATTAAAAGGGAAATGATAGATACTGATCATTGTGCAGTGCAGATCTTCAAATGCATAGCGCAAGACTTCTTTTGCAGCCTCGACAACAATGCCCTTGCCCCAATAGGATTTTCCGATCCAATAGCCCAACATGCGATAGCCATTGCGAGGACGATGTTGATCCGCATCTAAGCTGATGAGTCCATACAGAGTATTATCCGTTTTCTGATAAATGCCCCATGTGTGATCGTTTATCAGAAAATTAGATAAGATTTGTTTTGTTTCTTCCAGAGAAGCATGCGGCTTCCATCCGCACATGCGAGCAACGTCAGGATCTTTAGCCATCTCGTACATTTGTACATGATCTTGCATAGACAGTCGCTGCAGCCGTAAACGCGTTGTATCCTGTAAACGTTGACGTGTTTTATGGGATTGCAAAATACTAATGAGATGATTGGAATGTGCAAGTTGCTCTCTTTGTTCACAAATGGCCAGATGAAAACGCAGCCATTCTTCATATTGTGGTTTTGTTAATGCGTTGATCCGTTCTGCCAATACTTCAGCAAGTCCATCTTGACTAAAGGTTTTTAAAAGCGTAAAGCCCATGCTTTGAAAGAGTTGCTCTGCTTTCTGCACATAGGTGCTTACAAAGGGATCATTGATGACTTTAAAGGTAGTTGGATCATATTGTGAGCTATTCAAAAAAGAACTATTCGGATATAAGGCTTCCGTGGTAAACACGGCAAGGTTACTAAGAAATGCACAAAAGATAATTCCACCATCTTTTACAACGCGATGCATTTCATCCAAACAGATTCGTTGCTCTTCTTCTTTAAGATGATATAGAGGTCCCATACATAGTATGATATCAAAACTATCATCTGAAAACCTGGAGAGATCCATAGCATTTCCTTGGTGTAGGGTCAGCTTCATCTGTTTCTTCTTTTGTTGTTTCAAACGATTTAGGTGATGGGGCATCAGATCCATGGCACATACCTCATAGCCTGCTTCAGCAAGCGGTAAAGCATAAGCTCCAGTGGCAGCTCCTAAGTCTAAAATACGTTCATGTCCATGCAAATATTGTGTAAGATACTGCGTGGTCGTAAGAAATTCGATATGCGCTGCGGGTGATTTCTGTAATCGTTCTTCTTCATGAACATGTTGATAAAGTTCTTCTAAATTCATAAATATCAGCCTCCTGTAAAGCTTATTGTACCACTGATAAAATGCCTTCCAATAAATCTGCATGTATAGGTAAAAGACGCTTGTTAAGAAGAAAAAAACAAGGCATATGCAAAAGAAATGGGAAAAGATAGTTAGGCGAGATTTAATTTTTCTTCAAATAACAATAGTTGTTTATAATTGCGTGTTAGAGGAAGCAGAGCTTTTAACTCATCGTGGTAAACCTTATGAAATTCCGGTGCCAGAGTCTGTAAGACAGGTAACAGTGTTTTCATGATATAGGTTTCCAATGTCTGGGCATTTTGACCATCACGCTTTAAGATAAAATAGTGCCAACAATCGCGTAATGCTTTACTGCAGGCTTGTACATCAATTTTTTGCATGATACAGGCTGGCAATGTTTTATCAAGACAGAATTGTGCATGACACATCCATATCAATAAAGGCAAGGGGGAATGGCTCTTTGTATCGAAAGAAGATTGATAACATGTCAGCGCTTTGGCATATTGTTTCTGATAATAATAACATCCGCCAATATTATAATAGAAGATAGCAAGCGTATGAGAAGAAAGGCTTGTTTGTTTCATATAAGATAAAGCTTTTTCTTTATAGAATTCAAATTGCTGGGGCTCTATAAAAATGGCAAGATTACTCATCCAATGATATATGGAAAAAAGTGCATGGGGATTGTCCTTATGCATTAGCTCATATTGTTCACATTCCTTTAAGATGAGAAAAGCTTGTAGATAGTCGTGATGTTTATCACTTAAATGTAAGACAATACCAATTGAAAAGCGGGTGATATGATGATGGTAATGCATATGGAATTGTTGATAAAGTTGTTCTAATACAATGTTATTATGGGGAAAAGTACATTGCCATTGATAAAGAGCATCCTCCATCATGATTTGCAAGGATTCACTTAGAAAATCATGACAGGATAAAAATAATTGGTAATCTTTTGATGAAAGATATTCCTGACTTGTCCAAAGGCGAGTAAAGACTTGTAATATGCGAATATAAAAGAATTCCTGCACATGTTGCTGATAGGGAAGTAAGGATTGCAATAAAGCTATGCAGATGGCACACATAGCTTCGTCATCATAATGCGCATAAGCAGAAAGCATAGCCGATAGCATTTGCTCGATATGTTTATCCATAGGGTGCGTATAATTAAAGGATAATGCAAATTGATCCAGTAACGTATCATAAATATCATCATCTTTTACAATTTTTCCTTGTTCTAAAGATATCAATGTCCGTAAAGAGAGGATCCCTACTTGATCAACAAGTTGTTGTTGTGTCCAGCCGGCTTGTAATCGCAGCCATCGTATCATAGCGCCTAATTGTTTTTTATCATGTTCATTCAGATATAATTTTTCTTTATGTGTTGTTTTCATGCGTTTATTATAGCATATTGAGTATTATCTTTTGCTATGGAAAGATATGGTCTGTTTATAAGGACCTCTCTGCCCCTGCCGGTTTATAAAAAAAAGACACCGTTTCGGTGTCTGGCTATTTTTCATGGCAGGGGTAGAGAGGATCGAACTCCCATCAGCGGTTTTGGAGACCGTTATACTACCATTGTACTATACCCCTAAGATTTAACTGCTTAACTATATTACCATAGAAAATAAAATCTGGCAATAATAAAATAAGGAAAAATATGTACTTTCTAACATGCCAGCATATGGTAAAATAGTATTCATACGGATGGAAAATATTGTCTTTTTGTTTTATAGGAACAAACATACCATGTTCAGCATTCTGTTGCCTAATTTCGCTTTGACTACTTCCTATAGCATATTCCATTCGGCATTTATCATCATAAGATATCTTTATTTCATAAAGTCGGATTGTATGTATGACGTAGGCATCTGCTGAAGTACTTCATAGTCTCTTGCTGCTTACTTAACCTTTAGTTCTTTTTCTTTTATAGTTATAATATAACGTATCATAAGGCATTCTAGATACATAACCCCTCTTATGCTTTTTTGGCCAATGCTATGTGGAAAAATTTATTATTATTTCAAATTTGTAAGGAAAGTGTAAGTGACAACGATGGCAGCGAGATACTTGTTCTTTTATAATTGCAGTGAAAGAAGGGATGTAAATGAAATTAACCAGACTTGCGCTGCATAACGTCAGAAAAAGCTATAAAGATTATATGATCTATTTTCTAACTCTGATGTTTTCTATCTGTTTATTCTATACCTTTAATTCCTTTCAAGCGCAAAAGGAAATCATGTCATTAAATGACTCACAATCCATCATGCTACAAACACTTGGTATTTTCATGGGAATCTTATCCGTTTTTGTGGCTATCGTACTGGCCTTTCTGGTCATGTATGCCAACAACTTTTTGATTAAACGACGGAAAAAAGAATTTGGTTTATATATGTTGTTGGGCATGGAGAAAAAAGATATCTCTAAGGTTTTAATTTATGAAACCGTATGCATTGGTGTGGTATCACTTGGTGTTGGATTATTACTAGGTATATTGTGCTCACAAGGCTTAGGCATCTTTACCGCACATCTGTTCTCAGTTCAAGTAAATTATAACTTTGTCTTCTCGCCATCAGCAGCTATTATCACTGCTATTTCCTTTACGATTATTTTTCTGGTTATCATGTTGCTGAACACCAGAGTTATAGCGAAAGTAAAATTGATAGAACTATTGCAGGCTGAGCGTAAACAGGAAAAAGCTAGAATTCAAAAACCTTTCATCGCTGTACTTATCTTTATCGTTTCTTTGTTGTTGTTAGGGGCAGCTTATTATCTGGCGACACGCTCTACTCAGATGTTTGCGAGCTGTTTAGTTCCTATTCTAATTATGGGAAGCTTAGGAACATTGTTCTTCTTTTTGTCCCTATCGGGTTTCCTCTTACAGTTCATACGTTCCAGCAAGCGTTTATACTATCGCGGATTGCGTATGTTTGTATTACGTCAGGTAAATGCCAAAATCAATACTAGTTTTGTTTCTATGAGCATAGTTTGCCTTATGCTGTTATTAAGTGTAGGAGCCTTATCTGTAGGATGGAATCTGAATGATTCATTAAAAACATCCTTGGATACACAGACACCATATGCTTATTCCTTTACCCAATATCAAAAAGCTGATACACAAAAGATGCGTCAGATCTTGATGCTAGACACGGATAAAAATATAACGAGTAGTGAGACAATTTCCGTTTATACGGATCATCTGAAATTAAAGGATTTATTTAATTATGCGAAAGATGTAGACACTGGTATGTTGTATAAAGATGCAGATCTGGAAATTATCACATTAAGTGACTTTAATAAAGCCAGACGTGCCTGGAAGTTATCTCCCATGCAGTTAAAGCAGGATGAAACTTTCTTTATCAGCGGCTCATCTAGTATCATTCCAACCTTAAATGAAATCGCAGAACAGACGAAAAAGCCACTGCAGGTGTTTAATCATAAACTGCATTTACAAGTAAAGCAAGAGGAAGCCATCAATATTGCCACAGAATTTGGGTTTAGTACAGGGGCTGCCATCGTTGTGCCTGATGCCATATTGCCACCGCAAATAGCTAGCCATCATACTTTCTGGAATATTGATGTTAAAGATGAAAGTAAGATCGAGGCATATGATACGAAGGTACATGAGAATGCAAAGAAGCTGTTGGGAACGAATGAACAAACTCTTCGCTATTCTTCTATGACTCGTAAATTGATTATTGATAATCAGGCAGGATTGGGTATGCTGTTCACGTATGTCGGTTTGTATTTGGGAGTAGTCTTCTTAGTGGCAAGTGCAGCAGTATTAGCATTGCAACAGCTTTCTGAGGCTGAGGATAATCAAAAACGTTATTTGATTTTAAGAAAAATCGGTACAAGTGAAAAGATGATGAATCATTCCATCTATGCACAGATATCTATTTATTTCTTATTGCCATTAGTGTTGGCTGTTATTCATGCATCTGTTGGTATTCCTGTAGTATCTACATCTTTAATGTCCGGTTTGGGAATCGGTGATATAGGATTAGCTAATTTCTTCTGTGCCATTGTCGTTATCTTAATTTATGGAAGCTATTATGTATTTACGTGCATGAGTTATAAACAGACACTATATGCAAGAAAGTAAGAATTCAGCTTAATGATTAAAGAAAAAGCATACTTAGGATATGCTTTTTCTTTTGCTCATGGTATGCTATAGGTAAGAAAAATAATCTGATAATGAAATAATATTTTTATCTATCAGCAAGTATAACGATGGGTTTAAAAAACATTGCATATACGCAAATATGGAAAGGAGATGAGCGTAAATGCGAATTGATCGGATATCGAAACAAGAAGATGTTCAGGTGAGGGAGCTGATATGGAAAACCTTTTTGCGATTTGATGCAGTTGATTATAGTGAAGAAGGTGTGAAGGATTTCTATGCCTATCTGATGCGGGATGATCTTTTTGAGCGTCTCATCTTTTTAGGAGCATATGAAGAGGATATTTTGATTGGAGTAATGGCAATGTGTGAGGGACACATCTCACTTTTCTTTGTAGATGAACACTACCATCGCAAAGGGGTAGGGAAAGCTTTGTTTCAAAGCATGTTGCGTTTACAAAAACAAATGATCATCACGGTGAATTCCTCACTCTATGCAAAAGAAGTGTACGAACATTTAGGCTTTCGCGCCATCAATCATGAAATTGAAGCCGGAGGCATTCGTTATATTCCGATGTTGTATACAAAAAATGGGTATCTTTTATAAATGATTTTAACCTTAAAACATATGAGGAAAAAAACCTTTCATTAGGAAATGGTGGGAGTGCGTCGTAAATTCAATATTTATTAGATAATTATAATGATGGAAGGAAGAAAGCGTTATTAACCTTACCGACAAATTTATTTGATTTAGAAAAACTACAAGAGCTTATTTGATCAACATCCATCAACATCACTTGTATAAACACACTCTATAAATGAGAGTGCTAATACAGTAATCATTGATAAATACAGTGTTTCTGTAATCATCTTTTATAGTATATCAAGAAAGAAACAGCAACATTAGCCATCGTCCTAACAAGACAGCAAGGATACAAAACAGCAGACTGCCACATGCATATATACTGCCACTAAGATAACGTTGTGTTTCAAAAAGCTGCACCGTTTCTAAAGAAAAGGTAGAAAAAGTCGTAAAGCCTCCACAAAATCCAGTCTTAATGAAAAGTATGATATCCGGTTGTGCTTTTGTTTCTTGAGCATAAGCTATTATCATACCAATACAGAGTGCACCAAGAATATTTATTAGCATAGTCATAAAGGGGAAAGAAGTACGCATCGGAAGAAGTCCTAAACCATAACGCAATATGGCTCCTAAGGCGCCTCCACATCCCACTAAAATTAATTCTTTCATTCACATGCCCTCCTGCTCTTATGGTATGATTGTATCATGGTTCTAAGTTGTAGAAAAGCATAGGATCGGCAATTTTTATAGGTTTTATCTCCTGTTTATGATATAGTTATGTGGGATTAAAATGAATACGTAAAGGAATAGAATGAAGTTTGTGATAAAGTGATGCCGCTGTAAAAGTTATGATGGCATTATGAACGTTACGCATAAGGAGTCAGTATGAAGAAATATAAAACGCTATTATTTGATGCAGATAATACCTTGTTGGATTTTGATAAGACGGAAAAAGAAGCTCTGCGTAAAACCTTTACCATGCAGAATATTCCCTTTACTCCAGCGATGAAAAACCGTTATCTGCAGATTAACACTGCTTTATGGAATGCCTATGAAGAAGGAAGAATGACAAGGGAAGAAGTTATCTTTACACGCTTTGGTAAGCTGTTTGATGAATTCCATATTGCTGAAGATGGTGTTCAATTTGAGCATATATATCAAAAAGAATTAGGAAAAGGACATGCCCTCATGCCACATGCGCTCGAACTTGTGAAACATTTGAAGAAAGATTATGAATTGTATATCGTAACAAATGGGGTAAGCGCAACGCAGCATTCGCGTTTGCATGATTCAGGCTTAGATCAACATATCCGTAAAGCATTCATATCAGAAGAAATCGGTTATCGAAAACCAATGAAGGAATATTTCGATTATTGTTTTGCTCATATTCCATCATTTGAAAAAGAGCAGACATTAATAATCGGAGATTCCTTATCAAGTGATATGCAGGGAGGTATTCATGCAGGTATTGCGACCTGTTGGATGAATCCTAAACAAAAACCAAATGTGCAGGATTTACCAATTACCTATGAAATAACCAATTTAAAAGAGTTATATTCTATATTAGAGGAGGATGAATAATGCGAGCAATTCTATTTGATTTAGATGGTACCTTAACGGATCCTAAGGAAGGCATTACAAATTCCGTGGCATATGCTTTAGAAAAAGCGGGTATCCCTATCGAAGATAAAAATGATTTAATTACCTTTATCGGTCCGCCTTTAGCAGATTCGTTTGCACAATTTTATGGTTTTAATAAGGAACAGTGCGATGAAGCAATCAAACAATATCGCGTTTATTTTAAAGAAAAGGGAATCCTGGAAAATAAAGTATATCCTGGTATAAAAACGATGTTGCAACAACTGAAGGAAGATGGAAGACAGTTGTTTGTGGCAACGAGCAAGCCACATGTTTTTGCGAAAACGATTTTACATCATTATCAACTTGCTGAATATTTTGATGGTATTTATGGCAGTGAATTGGATGGCACAAGAAGTCGTAAAGGTGAAGTCATCGCCTATATTTTGGAAAAGGAAAACCTAGAAAAAGAGCATTGTGTGATGGTTGGTGATCGTAAGCATGATATATTGGGGGCAAAGGAACATGATCTTGCCAGTGTCGGTGTATTGTTTGGTTATGGAGATGAAGAGGAATTACAACTTGCAGGTGCGGATGTCATCGTGAACGATGTTGAAGAATTAAAACAATATTTACTTAGTAAAAGATAGGAAGTGAAATGCATGAGTGAAAAAAAGAAATTAGATACGAAAGCTTTGCTGGAAAAAAGTCGCAGCGTAAAACAGAAGCCACAAGGCTCCCTGTTAGAACGTAAGTTGAAAAATAAGAAAAATGGCGCAAAGTTTGGTAAAGTGAATTTCAATGGATAACAGGAACGCTTCCTGTTTTTTTTATGTGTGGCGGGCATGCCACATATCTAGGGTGAAAATCCCTCGGGGCGT
>NZ_JAJCPX010000029.1:0-38798 GCF_020563125.1 Longicatena sp. 210702-DFI.1.196
TCTTGCCAAACGCTTTGGCCGTTATCGTTACCGTTCCTGCTTTCTTACCGGTGACAACACCATTAGAACTTACGGTCGCAATCGATGGTTTACTGCTCTTCCATGTGACCTTGGTACTATACGAAGTCGTGGCCTTTAAGGTGGTTGTCTTACCGCGATAAAGCGATGTACTTCCTGTTACTTTTAAGGATGGCTCTACCACCTTAATCGTTTTTGTAACACTCTTGCCAAACGCTTTGGCCGTTATCGTTACCGTTCCTGCTTTCTTACCGGTGACTACACCATTAGAACTTACGGTCGCAATCAATGGATTACTGCTCATCCATGTAATTGTCGTACTATATGCCGGTATTGCTTTTAATGTCGTTGTTTTACCACGATAAATAGAAGAAGTTGTTGCACTGATCTGAATTGGCTCTTTCACCGTGATGGTACATGTAGCTTTACCACCATTAGCACTTGCACTGATTTTCACCGTACCATTTTTTAGTGTCTTAATTGTTCCATTGCTATCTACACTGGCAATCGTAGGATCACTACTTGTCCAAGATACAGGCTTTTTGTTACTGGATGTCGCTGTTAGCTTAGTTGTTTCCCCACGATACATTGTTTTAGAAATGGCTGATAATTTCACCGTTGGCGTCTTTACAAGCACATTTACCGAAGCCGTCTTTCCATTAGCTGTCTTTGCCGTGATGACTGCACTTCCCGATGCCACTGCGGTAATCGTGCCATTGCTGCTTACCTGTGCAACCTTTGGATTGCTGCTTGTCCATGACAATGCATCGTAAGCACCTGTAGGATACACGCTGGCATTGATTTTTTTGGTCAGTCCTGTTTCAAGTGTTGCAGTAGAAGCTGATAATTGAATGCTTGAAGGAAGTATGACATGCATAGCATCATCGGCAAAACTGCTGATATCTACATCATAAGAAATACCATCCACACTGCCTTTCTCCGTATACTGCCATGCCACTTCTCCATCATAATACGTATTTACATAATTCAATTTAGGACCATACTCGGCAATCCATGAAACATAAGGTAAAATCTTTTCCGAATTAAGTTTCGTTTGTGTATAATAACGACCGGAATAAACTTGAACCTTGCCATGATAACCAGCCTCATTCATATGCGCAATAAAGGTGGCAATGATTTCTTCATATGCCGCAATCGTTGATGGAGTATGGTAGGTAACACCATCTTCTGACCATGTTCCAAAGTTTTCAATATCATAAAAAATTGGATAAGCCAGATTGGAAAGATCCTGTCCCTTTAACATTTCAAGCAATCCTTGTGCCTCAGCATATGCAAAATTCGCATCATACGCATAACTGTATAAATAGAAACCATAAGGAATCCCCAGACGATTACATTCTTTTAAGTTTCGCAAGAACTGTTTATCCATCATTTGGTTCCCATAGCCTACACGTAAGATAACACCATCTACATCGGATGCTTTTACCTTCTCCCAATCAATTACTCCTTCCCATTCTGAAACATCTATGATTTTCTTTGCATTTCCGCCATACAATAAAGTGCCATAGCCATCATAGAATTTCCCTTCTTCCCAATAAGGGTCTGCAACACGGGCAGAACGATACAAATTTCCTTTTTCCATCGTATCTCCCATAGCTACATTCTTCATTGTATTTTTACCTTCAGAAACCGGTTGATAGGTTTCGCCCGTAACAATTTCTATACCATCAAAAGTGGATGTTTTTTCCTGTGTCGTATCAGTAGCCGTTTGTGCGGATACGACCGTCATATTACTAATTAACAAGGCTATCGCTAAACATCCCACAAATAATTTTTTCAACTGCATACCCTCCTTCACCTTTTATTAGAAGTATAACACAAAAAAAGGCAAAAAAGCGCATTGAAAGGAAACCTTAAGAAGTTTAAATCAAACAGAAAATTAGGTAATATTGCGCTAGTATATAATTAAAAAAGGCATTCGCTTCTTTTGCTAATGCCTTATGATCATTTATAAAGTATACCTCATGAAAAATCAGTTGAAATAAACAAACTCATCCGCTAATGCATCCACCGTTGTTACATCATCTGCATATAAAATAGGCACATTTCCTTGATATTCTTCATCATACTCAAGTTTCACCTTAGCGCGAACCTTTACCCACTCTTTCGGCAAAAGCGCATTTGAAGATGCATAGTGTACCAATAAGCCGATAAGCGATGTATCATCTGCACAACAAACCATCGCAAAACGGCCAAATACGAAAGCATTAGGAATATCATCTACATGTGTCGAAATGACTTTTCCTTTCAATTCTACAATTTTGCCATCATATTTTTGCGGATGTTCCATGGCGTCCATATACCATAAGCCATAATCATCATCGCGGATTTGTAAAATATCTGCATGCAGATCAAATGGCATATCCTCTTCGCCAAGTTCCGCGATTTCCCCATTTCTCATTTCATAAATAATCTGTGCGCCTTTATTAATAGCCTTGATATTATTCCGCAAATAGAGTTTCTTGGTATCTTCATCACAACGATTAAAAATAATCGTTTCAGAATGCACCAATTGTTCATAAATCATCGAGCGCATATTGTTTAGATACATTTCAAAGGTAGAGGCATCTACGGTAGAAAGAAGTTGAACCAACAACCAGTCATATGGAAAATCTAACGTATCAAGGAAATTGGTCAGATTCCATATTCCGTTAAATTCAATCATTACACGTTCTGGTTCTATCATGCTATCGCATTTTTTTAAGAATTTATAGGTCAGATCTTCATACTTATCCACAGTGACGATGGCAGTATTGGTCTTTTTCTGAAAATCCTCATCATATTCTTCCATACCTTCTTCACATACCAATAATAGCGTTTTTTCACCCGTATTAAACCCAGGGTCCAGTAAGGTATCTTTGATTAAAGAGGTTTTTCCACTTTCTAAAAAACCGGTAAATAAATATACAGGTACTGTCATAAAGATCTCCTATTCTACATGAAACAGCTGTTTCAGTGCATCTTCATTTAACTTAGAGCCAATGACACAGAATCGTCCGGTATAGGTAGGCGCACCAATACGAATTTCATGTTCTTGAGGTACCATATCAAAATATAGCCATTCCCCTTTATCACTTTCTAACATGCCTTTTGCCCGTAAGATCATTCCATAGGTTTCTTCATCAGCTAATGCGTTTAAGATAGCTGTTAACTCTTCCTGACTGAATTTCTTCACCGTTTCGCTGCCAAAGCTGGTAAAGACATCATCTGCGTGATGGTGATGATGATGTTCATGGTCATGATCGTGGTCGTGTCCACAACTGCAGGTGTGATCATGGTCATGTTCATGATCGTGATGATGATGCTCACCATGTTCGTGATGATGCCCACATTCTGGACAAATTGCACTTTCTTCTAATAATTCTTTCGCCAGATCATCACTTTGTTCCATAGCCTGTAAGATTTCCTTGCCATCAAGTTTTTCCCATGGTGTTGTAATCATATGCGCATGTTCATTCTCATGTCTTAACGCATGAATAACGTCGTGTAGCTTTTCTTCATTTAAGTTTTGCGTACGGCTTAATACAATCGTATTAGCATAAGCAATTTGATTATTGAAGAACTCACCAAAATTTTTCATATACATCTTACACTTCAAAGCATCCGCAACTGTCGTAAAGCTGTTCATCTGCACCTGCATTTCTTCCGCAACGCCGCGCACTGCCTGAATGACATCGGATAGTTTTCCAACGCCACTTGGTTCAATAATAATGCGATCTGGTGTATAGTCTTTAATCACTTTCTTTAATGCTTCGCTGAAGTCACCGACTAATGAACAACAAATGCAGCCGGAATTCATCTCCCGAATTTCCACACCGGCATCCTTTAAAAAGCCGCCATCAATACCGATTTCACCAAACTCATTTTCAATTAAGACGATCTTTTCTTTTCCAAATGCTTCTTGTAACAGTTTCTTTATCAGAGTTGTCTTTCCTGCTCCTAAAAAGCCGGAAATAATATCAATTTTTGTCATAGCTACCTTCCTTTCTATCTTATATACTAGGATTCCCAACATTGGTAAGTATAACACCAGAAAGCCTTTCTGTGAACTACCATTATTGTGATAGATTCATTTGTATCCATTGCACATTTGCTCTTGCAGAAAGGATGTTTATACAATCGTAATAAAAAACCAATGCGATTGCATAGGTTCATTGGCAATTAAAACATCCTTACAATATTAAACAAGAATACTGAGTGATGCATCAAATTTAGTTAGGGTGCAATTCTTAGGCACAATCTTCATCAGATCTTGTTCACGTTGTAATCCTTTAAAATATTCATGTACCGGCAGATATACACCTCCATGAGCTACGATCAAATAATCATGTGTCCTAAGATCTGTGGTAATTTCTTTTAGAAACTCCTGCACACGTTGAAAGAAAGCATCCATTGCTTCTGCATGCGGGCAAGGTAATGCTTGGAAATCCCAAAGGTATGTTGTGATGGTATTCATCTTCTTACCTTCCAAATCACCGAAGCAGCGCTCTTTTAAACGGTCATCATATACGATATCGCACTTTGTGACTTCCTGCAAAATGGCCGCTGTCTGCATGGCCCGCGTTAACGGACTACAAAAAATCTTTTCAATAGATACATCTTTTAATAATCTGCTCGTATCTTTTGCCTGTTGGATACCGATAGCATTTAAAGGAATATCGCTTCTTCCCTGCAATTTTCCTTGCTGATTCCAATCAGTTTGACCATGTCTTACAAAATATAAACTCATATACATCCTTTCCAGAGAAAAGAGCCCTATGGAAAGGCTCATTCACTTATTTCTTTTATATACATCCCCACATGTTCACTACGATGCGCATCACTGGCGGTTATGATGTCCACACCATGTTGCTTCAAAATGTTAAGGAAAGCAGTATTCGTCCCCATATCCTCATGATGATAGCGATAATAAATACCTGTATTATTTTCCATCTGAACATGGTAGCGTTTTGCTAAAGCAGCAATCCGCTCATATATCGGTGTCATATCCATCGTAGGTGTATAATGGAATAACTTTAACTGGTCGGGATGTCCGATTTGCGTAAATAAAGCACTGCATATCATATCTTCCATAATTTCATAATATCGCTGATAAATCGCGTTTGTATCATATTTATCCCATAATATTTCCCGGGAAAATGCTTCCATATCATACAATAAGCCATCAATGGAATGAATGCTTCCAATCAGAAAATCGTAGGGATATTGTTGTAACAAATCTTTTAAAAATGCTTTATCCCTGGGAGCATAACAAACCTCTAAGCCAAATTTTACTTCAATAGGAAGCTGTTTTGACTTCATTTCAGCGATTAAATCAAAGTAGGTTTGTAAAGGCTCTAACTGCTTTTTTTCAAACCATGCTTTTTGTCTGGGATCGGCCTTCTTTAAGGGTTCATACATCGGCGCAAATTCAATAAAGCGATGTGTATGATCCAGTATATGCAAAGTATCTATCCCTTTTGCCACTGCTGCCTCGATAAATTCCATACAGTAATCAGGTGTCAATGGCCCATTTTCTAAATGTGTATGTCCATCAATCATAATGCTCACCCCTTTTTATTTCCATCATTATACTGTTAATAAAAAGAGATTGCAAACCTTTGTTTAGATCATAAACCCTTCTGGTTTCTTAGGAAATGCAATTAATGGATTCTCATGCATATCATAAACAGTGGCATGATCTTCTTCATGATGATGCAAGACATAGCTTTCTTCCAAAAGCATACCGGCTTGTGCCAATGCCCCTATTAAATCCGTGTAAGCATGCAAATCATGATAAGAGGTGCGGATATGTCCTTCCTTATCTTCCAGCATAGAAAGACGAATCTTATTTTCAAATTGACCATTCGCAACCGTAATTAAAAGATCGCCAATACGTCTGGAATAGCGCAGAAAACCATCCGCTGTCTTCTCCTCACAGCGGAAACCAAAATGACACAATTGTGCCAACATATGATCGTGTTTTAATTTCATGAAAAAACTCCTCCAATATTCTTATGATTTACTATATACTATGCAGCCTTTTGCATAGGTTATTCACATCTTATAAAAAATCTTTTGCTATGTTTACTATACAATAGAAATAGTATTCCGACAAGAGGAGTTTCTTGAATTTTAAATGAATTGATGCGTTTTTATTCCATTATCATCAAAAGGATATGCAATTCTCATGACAAACCATAAATGGTTAAGTTGTAGCTTTCTCTTGCAACATGCTCATGATATGATCAAACAACTGTTTACGTAAAATTTTATCACTCATACAGGATATCCGTTTCGTGCTGGTAGCCGAAGCATGCTTACCATATAACATGTATAATGGATAGCTTTGCGTCGTTTCTTCTAATTGTTTGCTTTGCTTCTCATCGCAACAAGTCATATCCTTCATTTCTGCACAAATGGCATGACAGCGTTTTTCGAAGTGTGAATCCTCACTGGCATGAAAAGTGATAAGCAATTTTGTACCTTCTTTATGATAAGTGTCATACAAATGCTGAAATAATGCATGTAGTTTATCTTTTGTTGCATAAGGTAAGGGTAAGATGGAAGCATGGTATTCATATGCAAGTTGTTTTGCTTCTTCATAAAAGTGCCCTTCCTGCAAAAACATAGGAACCACCTGTACCGGTATTGATACATCCTGCAAGAAAGCAAGTAACTTTCTACAAGAAAATACTTCTGTTCGCTCATCGTTTACCTGCGATAAAATTCGCTTTGAAAGATAAGCATAACCAAAAGCCATGGCTGGCTGATGTAAAGATAGTTCTTGTAGCAGCAACGCGATTTCTTCTTGAGCTTTTTCCCCTGTCACACCATGATACACCAAGACACATGCCCTTTGTTGCAGATAAGCCTTTGCTAAAAATTGTAGCAAAGGTAGCTCCATCGTCATCAACTCCTCTAATAATGCATGCTTTTTCACACCATCTTTGACATGTCGCAAAATGGCTGCGCGCAGCGTCTTTAAAGCTTTAAGATATGGTACATGATGTTGTTTAAGCTGTGCATTAAACGATTCTAAGACCTGTTTTGCATAGCAAGGGGAATTCCCTTTGGTAGTGAAGGCAAGAGCATAATAAGCATCCTCTATATAAGACATGGCATGTACATCACTTTGCGAATCAGCTTCCACATTCATAAATAAGACATTTGCCTGTTGGGCAGCCTGACGCACTTTTCCATTCACCTCAGCATCATTGCTTGCTGCCACCACCAAAAAAGCATCAAGAACATCATCTTGTGTAAATGCACGCTTATGACATTGTGCCAAAGCATACAGTTCCTTTAAGATATCTGATGCAACGATGGTTACCTTAGCACCTTCGCGCAAAAATAATTTTGTTTTTCTTAATGCCACATGGCCGCCTCCGACAATCAATACCTTACGATTTTTCAACTCTAGTTGTACACAAAGGCTCATAGACGTTTGACCTTATCTAACGCAAGTGCTATCTTATCTAGTACATAATCTAATTGTTCTTTGGTATGTGCATCGGATAAGAACATGGCCTCATAAGGAGAAGGCGCAAGTAAGATGCCTTCTTCATACAAGGTATGAAAATATGTGGTAAACATATCCTGCGAGCATGTTTTCACTTCATCATAAGAAGATATTGCTGTATCTGTAAAAAACAGCGTTAGTAAAGAACCGCATTGGTGCACTTGGAAAGGTAATCCTTTTTCCTGTAACAATTTTTCTATACCTGTTTTCAGATAATGTCCCTTATCTGCTAACTCTGTGTATAGGTGTGGATGTGTTTTTAAATAGTCTAATAATAGCGTGCCCAGATGCATTGCCAAAGGATTCCCCGATAATGTACCTGCCTGATAGATAGGACCACATGGAGATACACAAGACATAATTTCCTTTTTTCCTCCATAGGCTCCTACCGGAAGGCCGGCACCTATGATCTTACCGAAGCATGCCATATCCGGAGTAATTCCATAATATTGGGCAGCTCCTCCATATGCCAAACGAAAACCGGTAATGACTTCATCAAAGATCAAAACACTGTGATATTCATCACATAGTGCCCGTAAGCCTTCTAAAAAAGAAGCGTTCGCGCCAACGACTCCCATATTACCGGCAACCGGTTCAATGATGACAGCCGCAATATCATCAGGATATTGTTCCATCACTTCTTTAACGGAAGCCAGATCATTATAACGGCACACCAGTGTATGTTTTACCATATCCTCAGGAACACCGGGACTCGTCGGCGTGCCAAAGGTTAAAGCACCGGAGCCGGATTTCACTAACAGACAATCACTGTGCCCGTGATAACACCCTTCAAACTTAATAATCTTATTGCGCTTGGTATAGCCTCTGGCTACGCGAATGGCAGACATGGTTGCTTCTGTACCCGAATTCACCATACGTACCATATCCATACCACGATACGCATCACAGATAAGTTTTGCCAGATGTTCCTCATCCGGTGTACATAAGCCATAGCTGATTCCCTTGCACATGACCTCTTCCATACCATTTACCAATAAGGGATGATTATGTCCTAAAATCATCGGCCCCCAGGAGCAGATAAAATCTAAATAGGCATTTCCATCAACATCATATAGATACGCACCATCTGCATGATCTACAAACAAGGGTATTTCTTTTACATTCGCAAAAGCTCTCACCGGGGAATTCACACCACCCGGTATATAGCGGCAAGCTTTGGCAAACAAGGCCTCACTCTTTTGATGGTTCATGCTCAGCACTCTCCTTTACGAAGTTGCTTTGCAATATCCAAAGCAAAATAGGTGATGATAATATCTGCACCTGCCCGCTTAAAGGCTAGCATGGTTTCATAAATAACTTCTTCCTTTACTAAGCCTTGCGCTACAGCCAACTTCAACATGCTATATTCTCCACTGACATTATATACACATAAAGGTGTCGCAAACTGTTGCTTGGCCATCTTTACGATATCCAAATAGGCCAAAGCCGGTTTCACCATGATGACATCTGCACCCTCTTCAATATCTGCTGCTATCTCACGCATTGCCTCTTCTTGATTGGCATAATCCATCTGATAGCTGCGGCGATCACCAAAGCTTGGGGCAGAATGTGCAGCTTCGCGAAATGGTCCATAATACGAAGAAGCATACTTGGCACTATACCCCATAATCGCAACTTCTTGATAGCCATGTGCATCCAAACATTCTCGAATAGATGCAATGTGACCATCCATCATATCACTTGGCGCAACCATATCAACACCAGCAGCTGCATAACTTAAGGCAATCTTATTTAAATAGGTTAAGGTTACATCATTATCTACATGACCATCTTCACATAAGATGCCACAGTGTCCATGATCTGTATACTCACACATGCAGACATCCGCAATGACATAAAGCATTGGATATTCTTGTTTAATATAAGCAATCGCTTTCTGGATGATGCCATCTTGTGCATATGCACTGCTGCCACAGGCATCCTTATGTAAAGGAATACCAAACAAGATACAGGATAAAACACCCGTTTCTACCATCTCATCTAAAATCTCATGCAAATGATCCAATGAATAATGATACACACCCGGCATTGCTGGAATTACCTGTTTGACATCTGGCTGTTCCGTCACAAAAAGCGGATAAACAAGCTCCTTTGCTGACAATCTGGTTTCTTTCATCATATCACGGATGACACTGTTTTTTCTTAATCTTCGACCTCGATACATGCTCTAGTCCCTTCCTTTCTTTTCATGGTGTAAAATGGCTTTCACAAATTCTTCCATTTCCGCATGTTTCAATGTCGTAATGGAGGTGAATCCTTCTTTTATCAATGCCTGTTTTGTTCTTTCTCCCATTGCATACACCATTTGCTTACGTTGCTTTGTCTGCTTTGCATATTGCTGAACACTAAAAGGACACGTCATTAAAACGCCATCATAATCCTCATCTTGTATTGAATGGGGCAGCTCTTCTATCGTATATAAAGGCACATAACTTACCTTACATTGTGTTTCTAATGTCTTTTGCAAATACGTATTTCCATTTACAGCTTTTGGCAGTAGGATATGATCCTGTTTTTGAACAGATGCTGTTAAAAGCTCTGCCATATGTTTACTGTCATGAATGTTTGGCATCAGATCGGCACATAAGCCATATTGTGCCAAAGCCTTTTTGGTTCCTTTTCCCATGACACAAAGTTTACACTGATAAAGAATACGACTGTCAAAACCTGCCTCCTGCAGCTGTTTCATGAGGATATGCACCACCTGCGCACTAGTAAACACGACATGGGTAAAAGATTGGAATGCTTCTTTTGTCCATGTATGTGCTATCGCTTTACAATACCCACATTGTACTTCCTCGCACCATGCTCCTTGCTCGCGTAATAGCTTTGCTGCTTGATGTTCTTCTTTCTGTACCTTGACTAGCAGATAGCGCTTTTGAAATAATGGTTTTTGTTCATAGAAACAAAGCTTTTCTCTTAGTTTAACTACCTCACCAATCACAATGATGGCAGGAGAAGATAAGGTATCAATGTCTTTTTGATGCAGTTCTGCCAATGTGGTCGTTAACACCTTTTGGCTAGGCATACTGACATGCGAACATATGGCCATTGGCGTAGCCTTCTCCATACCACATGCCAATAATTTTTCCACAAGCTGCATGGCTGAGCGCAAGCCCATCAAAAAAATCAGCGTATCCTTTGTTTTGGCTAGCTCCGCAAAGTTTAAATCGGCAAGGACATCTTTTTGTGAATGTGCGGTATATACGCGAAACCCATTGGTATATCCTCGATGAGTAACCGGAATCCCGGCATATGCCAAACCACCGATAGCAGAAGAAATACCGCAAACAACCTCAAAAGCAATACCTGCCTGTGCTAATGCCAGACCTTCTTCTGCCCCTCTGCCAAATACATAAGGATCTCCGCCTTTTAGACGTACCGTAACAGGATAGGTTCTCCCAGCATCTACAAGCAGTTTTTGAATCATCGCTTGCGGCATCGTATGCTTATGGTTCTCTTTCCCCACGTAAATTAGCTTACAATCTGCTTTGGCATAGGATAATAAGGAAGGATCAATTAAGCGATCATATAGAATACAATCTGCCTCTTCTATACAAGCCTTTCCTTTTAAACTTAATAATGCAGGATCACCACATCCTGCCCCAACCAGATATACTTTATTCATGTGATTGCACCGCCTTTATCAAATACTTCGCTGCTTCAAAGGGAAGCTGCTGTGCGTCTGTTAAAGGACGCCTCCAATGTAGATCACACATCTTACTACAATCCTCATTTCCATAAAGAGCATCAAACACGATTTCCTTTTCCGTGATTTTGCAATGCGCACCAACCGGCGTATGACATCCCCCATCGATTGCCTGTAAAAAGGTGCGTTCTATTTGAATTTCCTGATCAATATGTGTATTCGCCAAAGCATTGATCATGGTTAAAAGCGTGGCATCTTGTTCTTTGACCTCAATGGCCAAAGCCCCTTGTCCACAAGCCGGTATCATAGATGTGTAGGGGAAATATTCATAAGAAATTCCTTGTACTTGCAAACGTTTTAAGCCTGCGGCTGCTAAAACGATGCCATCAAGCTGCTGTTCTTCCATTTTTCTCAATCTGGTATCCACATTCCCCCGTATCCCCACAACAGATATATCCGGACGCAGTTTCATTAGTTGTACCTTACGGCGTTTACTGCCAGTGCCAATTTTCGCCTGAGGTCCTAATTCATGAAACGCTGTCTTGGTACGGGATATAAAAACATCTCGTGCATCTTCGCGAAGAAGCGTTTTAGTAAAACATAATCCTTTGGGTAATTGGGTTGGCATGTCCTTTAAACTATGTACTGCCATATGAATCTTTCCTGCTAACAAAGCTTCTTCTATTTCCTTCACAAAAATGCCCTTGGCATCCATTTGATCTAATGCCACATGCTGTTGAAGATCCCCCTTTGTGGCAATGATCTGTAACGTGAAACTATGCTGGGGATAGGTGTTTTGTAATAAAGTGCGAACTTGTTCACTTTGGGCAAGGGCTAAGGCACTGCCTCTGGTTCCTATGATATATCGCATATGTCATCCTCCTTTAAGAATAGCTGCTCTACCATTGCCGCATATTGTTCCTGATCTTCTTCCTGCAGCTGTTTTAAGGAAAGAATCGGTTCTTTTACCATACGCAAAAAAGAAGTTTCCAGCACTTTCTTCATCATGCGTTCCTCATGTGGCTGTAAAGATAATTTCTGTTTTAATAATTCATACGTATGTTGTGCCTGTTGTTTGCTGTATGTTTGTAAAGAAGCTATCGCTTTGTCAACCTGTACATGGCACAGCCATTCCATTAAAGAATCCACACGCTGTACCATATCCCCATAGGCCAGGCGCATTCTTTTTTGCCGTTCTTTGCTATGCTTATCAGCGATGATTTGCAAATCATCTAGATTACAGAGATGATGATTTTCATCTTTTATGGTCTCATCAATATCCCTGGGAGAAGCCAGATCCATGAGATATTGTTCTTTCTCTGTGAGAGGATACGCTTCTTTTTTAATGATGACATGCGGACTTGCCGTTGCTGAAATGATCATATCACAATCCTTAATACAAGAATATCGTTCTTCAAAAGGTACAATCGGCAGCTTTTCCTTTCCTTCCTGTAATTTTGATGCATGAGCTAAGGTACGACTACATAGCCAAAGATCCGCTTTTACATCCTTAAGATACATAAGCATCAGCTGTGCCATTTCCCCACTTCCGATCAATAGAATTTTCTTCCCTTGCAACGTTGTTTGCTGTGTTAAATATGTATAGGCAAGATAAGCAATCGATGTGGATATTTCGCTGATGCGATATGTCTGTTTTATTTGTTTGATGCAGGAAAAGCAAGTTTGTAAGATGCGATGCAGCTCTTTGCGACATGCTCCTGCCTGATTGGCAAATGCATATGCTGTTTTCATTTGCCCAAGAATCTGATCTTCTCCAAGGATCATAGAATGATAGCCCCCACATACTTCAAACAAATATAGTAGGGCTTCTTTTCCCGTTTTAACAAAGACATCTTCACGAGCAATGGTTTTCGCCATCTTCACAAATAAGGTGATCGCCTGATGCAGCTGTTGCTTTTCTTCATAGACAATATACAACTCACTGCGGTTGCATGTTGTCACACTCATTGCTTGTAGGATTTTGCTATCTAGTAGTTCATCATAAAGCTGTAATTTTTGCGTATCGCTAAAGGATGCCCCTTCACGTTTTTGAATGGAGGTTTTTTGATAACTGATACCGATTACACCAAACTTCATATGTTTACACCTCGCTTTCTACATTATAATAAAATTGAATGTGATATTCAATGAAAGAGGGCATCCATAAATTCTTATGAAGCATCCATAAAAATATCTTATGCTACAGGTGTAGCTTTTTATGTTCTCTGCGAAAAAACAAAGACCTAAAAGATAGCCCAAATTAAGCACCCTAATTCGCCGATATGGTCAAAGATAAAGGAATAATGCAGAAACAAAGGAAACAGGTAAAAAAAGCACTCTTTCTTTATCTAAAAAAGAGTGCCTGCGTATAAAATCCGTAATCCTTATCCGACAAATCCACCATCAACGGATAATACAGCACCTGTGATATAGGATGCCATATCACTGGCCAAAAACAATATCGCATCGGCAATATCTTGCGGTTCGCCTAAACGTTGTAATGGGACATTGGCAGCCATCGCCTGAATGATTGTCTGATCTAACGCCTTTACCATATCGGTACTTGTAATGCCGGGAGCAACGGCATTCACACGTATGCCATCTTTGCCTAACTCTCTGGCTAAGGATTTCGTCATTCCATTCACGGCAAACTTACTCGTTGGATAAGCACTGCCCGAACGCTGTCCATAAAGCGATACCATGGAGCTGACATTGATAATCACACCTTTTCCTTTTTCCTTCATAACCGGTGCAACTAAACGTGATAAACGAAATACTGCATCAACATTAATTTTTAAGACATCCAGAAAATGATCATCATCATAGGCATAAATAGAGGTAGCATCAGATACACCTGCATTATTCACCAAGATATCCACACTGCCAAACTTTTCTGTAACATCCTTTAACATAGCCTGTACTGCCTCAACATCATGCAGATCAGGATGATAGCCTTTAACAGGATACGTATGATCCTCTTCCATCAGCAATGCCATTGCATGATCTACCGTTTCTTGACGTGATCCCAGCATTGCGACCTTTGCGCCATTTTGTAAAAAACTACGCACCGTTTCAAAACCAATACCACGTGTACCTCCGGTTACGATAACTACTTTTTCTCTTAATGATGTAAATTGATCCATAGGTATAAAACCTCCCTTATTTTATAACCAAACTATAGCATATAACCTTTTCTATCACAAACAAAACACAACTCCTATGCAAAAATAAAGACAAAAGATAACCATTGTATAGCTATGGCATAACGATGATCCTATTCATAGGATATGTATCAGATATTGCCCTTATACCGTTTTTCAAACAATCCAAACAAAGAATCCTATTAACCATGTAACCCGTCTGCTTCCTGTAGGTTCCATTCTCACTGATTTATGTTATAATATCACCATGCCAAATTTTAAACAAAAGCTTTTACTTTACTTCGCTACGATATCCGTGAGTACCTTGCTGATATCTAATCTAGCCGCTATAAAGCTATGGAATTTTTTTGGTATTGCTGTTGATGGAGGTGTCGTTGTCTTTCCACTCACTTATATCATAGGTGATTTGATTGTGGAATTCTATGGAAAAAAGATTGCCAAAAATATTATTGTAGCTGGTTTTCTTATCAATATTCTAGCCATCATCGTATTTTATATCGTCATTGCTTTACCGGCATATGATGGTTGGAACATGCAGAATGCATATGCCAGTGTATTCGGCTTTACACCACGAATCATTCTTGGTTCGCTGCTCGCATATGTTTGCAGCAATCTATTGAATAACGTTATCTTCATGAAGTTAAAGAATCACGATGGCATATTTGCCAAAAGTTTTATTGCCAGAGCGTTAGGCTCTTCTGCATTTGCTCATATCCTGGATGCCTTCATCTTTGAAACAATCGCGTTTCTGGGTGTCCTGCCGTTCCATGAATTTCTGGCACAAGCGATATTTGCTTATGTACTCGGCATCAGCTTTGAAGTTATCTTCTCCCCAGCTGAGGCCATCATCGCAAAAAGTTTAAAAGGAAGAATGATAGAATGACAGAATACAAAAACAACAATACATTTAGCTTTGAAATCGTCAAAAAGATACCTGGAAAACTAGGAAGAGCAGGTATCATTCACACACCGCATGGAGATATTAAGACACCTGCTTTCATGTGCGTCGGCACAAAGGGTGAAGTCCGGTTTTTATCCATGCAGGATTTGCATGCTATTCAGGCACAGGCAATGCTGAGCAATGGATATCATCTGCGCAATGTTTCAGAAGAAATCCAAGCACAGAAAGGATTGGCCGCATGGTCTGGATGGAATGGACCTACTTTGACCGATTCTGGAGGATTTCAGGTTATGTCCTTAGGCTCCGGTTTAGGAAAAGTCGTCAGTATGGATCGAGAAAAAGAGGTTATCAATACTGATCCTAAGGATCGTTTAGCTATCGTAAGTGAAGATGGGGTACAGTTTCATGATCCTTTCACTGATCAGGATGATTTTATCGGTCCAGAGGAATCCATGCAAATTCAATGTCGCATCGGTGCTGATATTCATATGGCTTATGATGAATTAACTTCACTGGCAGATAGTTATGAATATAACGTCGAAGCTTTAGCACGAACGGAACGCTGGGCACTGCGCAGTTTAGCAGAACATAAAAAACACCGAGATGATTTAGGCTATCGTCAATCGCTTTATGGTGTTTTACAAGGTGGACGTTGGGAAGATTTACGACGTTCTACCGCACAAAAGTTTGCCAAGATGGATTTTGACGGTTATGGTCTGGGCGGTGCTTTTCTAAAAGAAAGTTTAGGTGAAATTCTGACCTGGTGCTGTGAAGAATTACCAGAAAATAAGCCTCGTCATTTGCTTGGCTTATCCCATCCGGACGATATTCTCATTGGCGTAGAAATGGGGGCCGATACTTTTGATTGTGTTGCCCCAACACGTGAAGCAAGACATGGCAGGATCTATACGACCCATGGATATTATAGCTTATCAAAATTTGCGGATAGTGAAGAACTATTGGATGAAGGCTGTGATTGTCCGGTATGTAAAGCAGGTTGGACACGCGGACAGTTAAGAGCCCTCATGAAATCAGAAAAACAAGAAGACAAGCATACATATTATAATCTGGCATCGATGCATAACCTGCGTTTCATCATTCGCTTAACAGAGCAAGCACGCCAAGCGATTCTGGATGGTACATATGCCGAATTTAAAGAAAACTTTTTAAAGAACTACTACCACAGATAAACAGACAGTTGTATCCTAAGATACGATTGTCTTTTTTACTGCCTAAAAATCATGTGCAAGGTTATTCGATAGGTGTATAAAAATTAGGCACCTTAACTAGAAAAGCAAAAACAAGATAAAAGAAAGCTATTTTATGAAAAACCGAAACAATTTCCTTTTTTATATCATCATATTATTAAAGAATACTTACTATTGTTATAATTTCTTCCTAATTTTCACCATAAAACCATGCTATGCTATAATGGTAAGGAAAAGAGTGAAAAAATGAAAAATACTTTAAAGAAAAAACGTTACCTGTGCATTCTTCTTTGTGCTTTACTAATCATTGTTCTATCCGTTGCCGGCTATATATGGTTCAGTATGCCACGTATTCACTTTACGCAGAACCCGATAACCCTGGAAGTGAAAGAAACCTATTCTGCTAAAGCTTTCATCAAAAAGATCGATCATGGTTCACTTCAGGATGTACATGTAGAAACAAACATCGACACGACAAAACTTGGCAATCATCAAATAACCTATACTATAGATGGTCATACATTCACCCTTGATTATATCGTAAAAGACAGCAAACCACCTGTTGTAGTAGCGCAAGATCAAAAAATAAGCATCGGTGATAAGGTAGCACCTGAGGATTTTATTCAAAAAATTGATGATGCTACGAAAACAACAGCTCGTTTTGCAAAAGCATATTCCTTTACAAAACTTGGCAAACAAACCGTTCAAATCATCGTCGAAGATGAAGGAAAAAACCAGACAACGGTAAAGGCTGTTGCAAATATTCTAAAAAAAGATACACAGCCACCTGTTTTTACCGGAATTTTAGATATGACCATCCAAAAAGGTGAGAAGCCTGACTTCAAAAAAGGCGTAGAAGCAATTGATGATCGTGATGGTAAGATTAACTTTACCATAAATAAAAATAACTTTGACGCAAAACAACCCGGACGTTATAGCATAACGTATCAGGCAATAGACAAAGCCGGTAATAAGACAGAAATAAATCGTACCGTCATCGTGCAAGAAAAAACATCTGGAAAAATCATCTATTTAACAATTGATGATGGACCTAGTGCAAACACACCAAAGGTATTGGAAATATTAGACCGTTATCATGTAAAAGCGACCTTTTTTGTTACAGCGCAATGCCCTTCCTATCTTGGCTATATCAAAACAGCATATCAAAAAGGCCATGCCATTGGACTACATACCTATTCACATGATTATGGAGCTCTTTATGCTAGCGAATCCGCTTATTTTAAAGATTTACAAAACATAAGTGATGTTGTGAAACAACAAACCGGCTTGACACCAAACATTATCCGCTTCCCTGGAGGCAGTAGTAACACGGTTTCTTCAAACGTCCCCGGGTTAATGACACGCTTAGCAAAAGCAGTTCAAGAAAGAGGCTATCAATATTATGATTGGAATTCCAGCAGCGGCGATGGAAATTCGGCTTTGCCGAGTGCATCTTTGATTCAAGAGGCAACATCTTATGGCGGGGCATCTCCATTGATGATGCTAACGCATGATCATCCAGGATCCCAAGCAAGTGTAGAAGCCTTACCTGCGATCATTGAATATTATCAATCCCTTGGCTATACCTTTAAAACCGTAGATAGTAGTGTTTCTGGATTTCACCATGGCATTAATAATTGATTCTATAGTAATACCTTAGTAGCTTATTAGTAATCATATAGTTAAAAAAGCATCTTATCGTATCATTCCCTGTAACTATCAATGGGAATTCTACATGATGAGATGCTTTTTACGTATCATTTATGATAATAAACCAAGATGAGTTGCTTTTTTACGTATCGTTTATGACAATAAACCTAAGTCATATTTCCACTTTAAAATACGACGCAGGGAGGCATCAATCTGCTCTTCCTGAATTTCTTTCTTTTTCACTGCTTCTAGAACGGCCGGCAACTGTACGCGATAATTACTGCAAATTAATAAATCATTACCTGCTTTGACAGCACTTACGGCCACACTAGCATCATCACTATATTGCGTAATTGCATCCATAGCCAGATCATCGCTCATTATAACGCCTTGAAATTTCAGCTGCTCACGTAATATCCTATGGACCTTTGCAGATAACGATGCCGGATGTTTAGCATCCATGCACTTTACAATATTATGGGAAACTAAAACACTATCTGCACCTGCCTGTATCCCGGCGCTAAAAGGGATAAAATCACTATTTTCAAAAGTTGCCATAGAACGTTTATCAATTGCTATACCGGTGTGCGTATCCACATTGTTTCCATAGCCAGGAAAATGCTTTAAACAAGAACCAATGTGATTCTTCTTCATCGTATGAACTACGGTTTTCACATAGTTCGCTGTTTCATGTGCGTTCTTGCCGAAAGATCGTGCATATATAAAATCCTCTGTATGTGTCGAAACATCTGCCACTGGTGCTAAATTCACATTAATGCCCATGCCTTTTAATAATTCTGCCTTTTCCTTAGTATCAGAAATAATCAGCGGCATACCACCTTCTTGATATAAATCCTGTGGTGACCAAAATGGAACTTCACGAAAATAAGTACTCACCCGATTCACAGTTCCCCCTTCTTCATCAACCCCGATTAACAAAGGAACTTTTGCTTCTTTCTGATAAGCGGTGAGCTTTGCCACAACATCTTGATAGTTTTGATCTTTGAAATCTCTGTCGAATAAAATATATCCGCCTAAATGATATGTATCCACATCCTCTATAGAATACATGTCTGGACAGCGGACAAAGAAAATCTGTCCGACTTTTTCTTCGATACTCATAGAGGCAATAATCTTATCGATAGCCACTTCTTTTTCGGTTTTTTCTTCCTGTTGCTTTGCGACCTTCTTCACGACACATTGAAGAGCAATCAAATGCTCTTTTTCTTTTCGGTAAGTAATACTTACTTCTTCATCCAGTAACAACGTATCCGTACCTTCCATCTTCATTTGTTCACGATCAAATCGCTTTTCTTCATCTTGATTCTTCACCATGATACTATTGGATGTCAGATCTTTAATAACACCTGTAAATTCATAAGTTTTATTAACCTCACTGTTATTCTCTGTATCTTTCTGCTTCTCTGGCTCTTTTTTATGAACATTTGTATTTGTAGAACAACCACCAAGTAATAACACACATGCAAATAAACCACATAAGATTCGTTTTTGCATAAGCTTACCTCCCATTAGATTTATGATATTAGTATAGCGTACTCTTTTTTACAAAAGTAAAATTCTTACATCTTTTCATCAAAAAAAGATGACCTATCCCAGGATAAATCATCATTCTAATAGTTATATACATCTGCTTCTTCCAATTTCACATTCTTCCTTGGTACCATATCCTAAGCAACTACCAGTTCATAAGTCGTGTGATGATAATAAAACTTATAGGATAGCATATAGAAGTACTGTGTGTTTATCGAAAGTTTAATCGTAAGATAGCATATAGAAGTACTGGACGTTTATTAAAAGTTTAATAGTAAAATAGCATATAGAAGTACTGCGTGTTTATCAAAAATTTAATCGTAAGATAGCATATAGAAGTACTGCGTGTTTATCAAAAGTTTAATCGTAAGCTGACATGTAGAAATACTGTGTGTATATAAGAAGTTTAATAGTCAGATAACGTAATCTCAATTATATAACTTTAGCATAATAAAACTGCTGACTTTTCCTTTGCATATGGAGTCAACAGTTTGAACGATGTTAGAAATACTATTAATTTTGTAATAAAATATCCAGTTTACTTTGCAGTGTATTCACCATTGTTTTAATATCTTCATCCGTGGATAAAAGACGTCGTATTTCACTATCCGCAACAGACATTGCCTGATCATAATCTGAAAATTTATTCACTGGTATAGCATGTTCCATTGTTTTATTGAAGAAATCTAGCTTAAAAGCACTTTCTCCTGGTGTATCTTCTTGCAGATAACGACTTACCGTCTTTGAATTGGTAATGTCTTTTAGTACAGAAACTCCTTGTGAATAAGCAAAGATATCCTCCTGCGTTGTTTCATCATAGGATAACATTTTTAAGAATTCCCATGCGAGGTCTTTATGCTGTGAGGTTTTTGCCATTCCCATCAACAAGGTATCAAGTTCCGATACATTATCTCCTTGAGGCCCTGCTGGCATAGGGATGCATTCCCATTCAAAGCTGCTATATTTCTTGACACGCCAAGGATAGGGTTTATATGTGCGGTATTCACTAAAACGCATAGGGCAGAAAACAACCTGTCCCTTATCAAACATTTCGCTCGTTGGTGTCATGCCTTGATTTAGTTCTTCTAATCTTCTGGTGAATTCTATCGCCTCATATACCCGCTCATCACTTAAAGTTGCTTTTGTACCTTCCGCATAAAATACCGTAGCTCCATTTGAGGCAACTGCATTTTGCCAGCCATAACCATAAACACCAAACTGATCTAATGCGCCATCCTCATTCGTATCTTTTGTCACCCTGCGGCAGATATCATAGAAATCGGCCCATGTCCAGTCATCTGATGGAAGAGAAATACCTTCTTTTTCCAACAAGGTACGATTGACATACATTAATGTTGGTACACTTTCATAAGGGAGTGCATATTGTTTCTTCTGATAAGTTCCGGATTGATAGGATGGTGTAAAGTATGCCGCTTTATCGAATGCATCATCCTTATGAATATAGCTGTTCAAATTTTGCATGATGCCGATATCAGAAAATGTAGATAAATCATTTGATCGTATCATAAATACATCAGGTAAATTGCCTTTTAAAGCCTGTTGCGAGAGCCATTCAGAGTAATCACTTTTCTGTAGACCACTGACATATTCTACCTTTACATTAGGATGTTTACGTTCAAAGCGTTCCACAACTTCATCAATGATCTTATAGCTTTCGCCATTGGGCACATCCCAATTACTGCCGGCAAACATGCCAAACGTCAATGTGATTGGCTTATTTTTCTGATAGGTCATATATAATAAGATTGACACGATCAACAAAAAGGCAGCCGCAACGGCTATAACCTTCCGTTTCATGCTTCTTTTCCTCTATGGATATACCAGATAGCCAGTTGTGTACGATCACGCAGCTGCAGCTTATCCAAAATAACACTGAGATAATTGCGTATCGTACCTTCTGTGAATTTTAATATTTCAGCGATTTCTTTATTCGAAAGTCCTTGTGATACTTGTTGAATGATTTTCCATTCCGTATCGCTTAAATTCGGTAAGTCTTCATCATGAATACGTTCTGCCACGATATTGTTTTTTGCCATTTCTGAAAAGATCTTGGTCACTTTGCTGGCAACATTCGGATTAAAGATAGCTCCTCCTTGCAGAACGGTTTTAATTGCGGAGGTCAATTCATCTAAAGATACCCCTTTTAATAAATAACCACTTGCCCCATATTTTAAGGCCGAGAAAATATATTCATCATCATCAAATGTCGTTAATACAATAACCTTAATTTCAGGATATACTTCTTTGACAAATTTGGTACATTGCACACCATCCATATCCGGCATACGAACATCCATTAAAATAATGTCCGGTATATGACGGCGTATGCTTTCGACTACTTCTTTTCCACTCCCTACTGTATCAATTACTTCAAATTCATTATTGGTACTTAGGATGATTTTTAAGCTTTCACGAATCAATTCCTGATCATCTGCAATTAAAATCTTAATCATATTCTAAACCCTCCCGAATTGGTATTTCAGCGATAATGATAAACCCACTGGAACCATAAAAACGTATATTCCCTTTTAATAACTCAATGCGTTCCTGCATATGATGAAGACCAAAGTCTGGTTTGATGTTTTCACATCCTATACCATTATCTTCTATTATTAATATTAACGTGTTTTCTTCCTTTGCGATAGAAATATATATTTTCGTCGCATGTCCATGGCGAACCGCATTGGTCATTCCCTCTTGAATAATACGATAGATGACTTCTTCTTCATCAGAATCAAAGGTTAACTTAGGTAAATGACAGACAAAGTGAATCGTCACATCCGTAATTTCCTGAAATTCCTTGATCATCTTATCAATTGCCACTTTCAAGGTATAATGTTCTAAGGCATCCGGTCGCAGCTTATCAACCGAGCGACGAACATCTTTTAAGCCTCTTCTGGCGGTTTCACTTAATACACTTAATTGCTTACGTGTGGCTTTGGGATCCAGTTCACAGGTCAGCACACAGGCATCTAAGCCAACGGATAGCCCCGTCAAAGTATGCCCCAGTGTATCATGGATTTCTCTGGCTAAACGATTTCGTTCTCTTGTTTCTCCCATTTTTTCACGTATATCGGCATATTCTTTCAGTTGTTCGTTTAAGCTTTGTAATTCTTCATTCAATGCTAAGAAACGCTTGTTTTCATTGATCTTATCTTGAACCAGAAAGACCATGTAGATGATAAAAACAATGATATTCAGACTGGCTAGGGTATTTTGAACACTTAATAAGAGTGATTTGACAAAGGAATTATAACAGTTGATATAATCATAGAAGGATGTCATAGAAACGCGAGCCGATAAGAAATCATAATTAGCACCTAAATAAAACGTAACCAATACAACCATAAAGAAGAAACGATAGGTATTGGAAGTAATATAGGTTAATAAATCAGCCATCATCAACAACAATATGGAATTGGTACTGAAATATAGTCGTTCCATGATCAATAGACATAAGCCTGACTCAACCAGAAAACAAAGCACCAGCTGCCATGTTTCAAAATGTAGTTTTAAACGCAGACGCATCACGATCAATAATGCCACAAAGGCTGTAATTGATAAGATCATACTATGCATAGGATCTTTCGGTAAATAATCAATCATCGATAAAAAGGTCCTTGCCTCTTGCATATCACAGATACGTTTGGTTGTGATATAAATAATCGAACTGATAAAGACAATCATCGTGAAATTCAGAAAGCACATGATGAAGTAGGTATAGCGCAGTCTGTTTTCCATAAGTTGTTTACGTAACATACTATTGCCACCCTTCTAATGAATATTTCCCGACGTTTTTTTGTGTGATGATGGTCACTGGAATACGCTGAAGTTTTTCTATTTTCTCATGATTGCGAATCTTATAAACAGCTTCTGCCGCCATTTTTCCTAATGTCTTTGGTGATTGAGCAACCGTTGCCTGCATGATATGTTCTGATATCAGTGTCTTTGTTTCCGGTGTGCCATCTACACCATATACGAATACATCTTTTAATTTGCCTTGATCTTGCATGGCTGCCAGAGCACCTAATGCACTTGGATCATTTAAAGCCATTACCACATCAAAAGATACATCCTTTTCCAAGAACTTTTGCATAAGCGGCATTGCAATCTCTAATTGACCATCACATTCAATGCGTTCGACAATACGGTAATTGGGATCATTTTTAATCGTATCGATAAAGCCCTGAATGCGCTGAACAGCAGAATATGCTGTACTATGTTGTAATAAAACGATATCTGCTTTTTTCTTATATTTCATCATATCTTTTGCACACTGGACACCGGCATCATAATTATTTGACATTACACTGTAAGTAATTAAGTCACTGTCCATGACTTCACTATCCACAGCAATGACCGGGATACCGGCTTTTTTGGCTGCTTCAAGGGAGGAAGTTAAGCCGTTGAAATCAACAGGATTGACAATGATCGCTTGGACATTCTGATCAATGAGGTATTGTATTTGTTGTTTTTGTTTTTCTAAGTCTAAGGCAGGATCAAGACTGATTAACACATCACCATTCGCTTCGACTACATTATGTATTTCTTCATCAATGATACTAAAGAAAGGATTGTTAAGTGTCATGTAGGTGGCACCGATTTTCAGAGGCTCCTTACTGCGATAGACAAAGGAAGTTTTACTGGCTTTACTAAAGATACTGATGCCTGCCGCCACAAACACCATTAAAAACAAAAAAATGATAGCCGTTTTCAATGCGCCCTTCATTTTTGACATACGTACCCTTCCTCCTGACTGTTTTTCCTTATTATATCATATTCTAAAGCATTCCTACCGCAATTTCCAGAGTGAAAAAAGATATCTGCCGGAATTTTCACAATGAGAAAAAGGAATGACATTTCTTAATTTGTTTGTTGGTGAAATGAAAACAACGAGAGCGTTTATATCAGTATGCCATTGCAGTGATCGATTTCATGTTGAATAATTTGTGCAGTCCTATCATGAAAGGTCTTAATCTTTATGTTCATATGTTCATCTTGATATCGTACCTTGATACGGCGATAGCGTCTTGTTTGGCGAATTCCGCTGATGGACAGACATTGTTCTTGCGCCAGATAAGTTTCTTTTGATGTTTTGATGATTTCCGGATTCAGCATGACCCAATGAGATCCTGTTTCAATATCCACAAAAGCAATGATTCGCTTGAATACGCCAATCATGTTGGCAGCCATGCCTACACACCTATCTTCATGTGCTTGCAGTGTTTCCAATAGATTTTTTGCCACCCATAGATCTTTTTCTGTTGCTGGCTCACTTGTTTTCTGTAATAGTATAATATCGTGATTGATTTCGCTAATCATTTCTTTCTCTCCTTTCGGTTTCCTTTTTAAGAAAAAGCCACTCCTTTTCATTTTATGATAAAACACATTAAGCCCGCTTTTGTATAAGCGATTGCGTTTAGAGCACCTTAGATGTTTTTCTCGGAAGGAAAAAGTGATGTTTCTTCATGTTAAAAACATAAGAAAAAACAAGCCACTCTCTCATCATTGACTTGTTTCTTCCTGCTTCATAATTGTATGAAACACTCGCATGTAATTGAATGAACGGTGTAATCTCAGAGAATAAGGCATGACCCCGTGTGTAATGTGTGAAGGGTTTCATGTTTATTCAAAAAAGGATTGTATGGGGTCTTATATTATGATAATTAGTGAAAGGAAATCTTAAGAAAACCATTGAATGTTACCAGCAGACATCTGATTTTCGTATCCTTATTCCTGATATGCCCCATCCACCAATGTAGTGTAGATTTAAAAGAGACTTATACTTTAAATCTAGTTGTTCCACAATACCATAGATGTTTTGTTTGATGTAGATCTACACTGCAAACAATCATTCTACTATTGCACTTATATTGTATACAACCAGGTAAAGAATTGCAACTTTCTTTTGTCACATAATTTTCATGACATTTGTTAGTCATATGTGACAAATGTTAGTTTTCAACGCTATTTAGCGCAAATTTCTTATTTCTTTTCATCGAGCTTAAAGTTTTGGACCCAGCTGTCGAATTTTTCTTTCGTGATTCCATCATCGCCGTTTTCCAATTCATCTTTGACCTTACCTTTTTCCACATAATACAAGGAAGGCGTACTATCCATGGTTTTAAAGTAAGATTGAATCTTTTTAATATTGCCGCTGCGATCCGGATTAGGGTCTTTGTCAATGACAACATCGTATACGATCACATGGTGCTTTGGTAAATATTCATCCAGCATATCGCGAAATTTCTCACAATGTGCACACCAGCTTTGGGTAAATACGATTACAAAATCTTCTTTATTTTTCATTTTCTTTTCCATATCTGCTACGGAAATCGTGCGTAAGGCACCTGGTGTTTCATCTCTTGTATAACCGCCGCATCCACTTAGCAGCAAAAGAAAGCATAACGTCGTAATGTACATAATTTTTTTCATAAAAACCTCCATATGCCGCCTTTAAGCGGTACAACACCTCTGGATGTTCTTTAATAGTATAGCCATTTTTGATAAAAAAGTAAACAGATGACAACACTTTCTCATTTTCCAAATTTTATCGCAATCTTATTTAGAAAGGCTATGCATTAGAAAATTCCTTTCTTTCGCATAGCCTTTTTTTTCGTTATTCTTCCTTTTGTTTCGGCAATTCCACACGGATACGTTCAATACGATGATTTCTGATTTCTAACATTTGAAATTGTATACCATTCCAATATAAGGTTCCACTTTCCCCATCTTCAGGGATACAGCCTAACTGATCTAAGATGAAACCACCAATCGTATCATACTTCTCATTCTCAATATTTATTTGCAGTGCTTCATTCAAATCTTCGATGGGCATCCTACCATTGATTTCATAGACATTATCATACAATTTGCGTAACATCATCGCTTGCGCATCATCATATTCATCTTCGATTTCTCCCATGATTTCTTCTACGAGATCTTCCATGGTCACAATACCGGACATGCCTCCATATTCATCAATCAGAACCGCGATATGTTGATGCAACTTCTGCATCTCTTGAAATAAATCATCGATATTTTTTGTTTCAGGAACAAAATACGGCTTTCTTAATATCTTACGGATATCCACAAAAGCAAAACCATGTTGATATGCTTGCGTAAAATAATCTTTAATATTTAAAATACCGATCACATTATCAATAGATTCTTCATATACCGGTATTCGAGAATACTGCATTTCCATCAGAACGTGTACATATGCATCCTTGGGATCATCTATATCAATACAAAATACTTGTGTTCTAGGTGTCATGATTTCATTAGCCAAGATCTCATCAAATTCAAAAACCCCATCCATCATTTCTGCCGCAGCTTCATCAAGCACACCCTTTTCACGACTATCTTCTAGCATACTGCGAATCTCTTCACGCGATAAAGATTCTTCCACATGTTCATCTTGTATACCAAACAAACGTAATACAAGCGTGGTAGATACCGAGAGAATCTTAATGATAGGGTACGCTACTTTACTAATTATCAAAATCGGCTTAGCACAAAACATGGAAAAGCTTTCCGCCTTTTGAATAGCCATTCGTTTGGGTACCAATTCACCAAAGATAAGCGTAATAAAAGAAATAAGCATCGTGATCAACACCACGGCGATCGTATTGGCCTGGGGAATGCCCCAACGCTGTAATACTTCAGCAAGCGAACTTGAAATTCCCGTTGCCGCACTTGCGGAATTGAAAAAGCCGGATAACGTGATGGCAATCTGAATCGTAGATAAGAAATTCGTAGGTGCATCCATCAGCTGCTCAACTAACCTAGCCTTTTTATTTCCATCTTGAGCCAGGCGTTTGATTTTTCCTTTATTAACAGAAACAATGGCCATTTCACTCGCTGCGAAATAGGCATTTGTCATTGTTAATATCACCATTAAAATCAGTTGTAACGTAATAGAGGTCCCTGCGGGGTCTGTGTCCATAAATTAAAATCGCTCCTTTTCTAAATTATATTATGGTCTTGATTGTAACAGAAGTTCTTCCATTTGTGAATATTCCTTTGTTAAGTTTTGGTTAATTAAAAAGATGCCACCATTTCTTTTGTTAAATCTTTTATTATCGCCACGGCAAGTTTGACAGCATTTTGATAATCTTTTAATGTTGTATAACCATAACTGCTGTGAGCATAACGAACCGGAATCCCAATTACGATGGTTGGAATGCCTCGCAAATGCGTATGAGAAATGGCTCCATTGGTGCCGCCACCGCTGCGTACGCTTTCCTGTACCGGTATGTGATGACGTTTTGCCACATCCAAGGCAAAGCGTTGAAAACGTGGATTGGTAATCATAGAACAATCAAAATGACGTAACATCGGTCCTTTTCTCAATGCACTTTGGATCATATAGCTTTCTTCAAAGGTATCATCTGCAGGACATCCTTCAAAAGCGATCATAACATCACAATGGATGTTTTGAATAGCACATTTCATGCCCCGCTCGCCAACTTCTTCTTGTGCTGATATCGTCCCTTGTACTGCTACATCCATATTCTGCACCTGATGCATCATTTCAATCAAAGCGGCACAGCCAATGCGGCAGTCAAAGGCTTTTCCCATAAAGATATCGTGACGCTCATCATAGGAACATAAAACATTGGGCACGGCAAAACAGCCTATCTGTATACGATAAGATTCTTGCACTTCCTTTAAGCTGGTAGCTCCTACATCAATGAGCAAATCATCAAAAGCGATGGCTTTTCCTTTTTCACTCTGTTTCATAAAATGTGGAGGTTTGCTGCATACGATGCCTTGTACGATTTCACCGTCTACATTGCGAATAAGCACACTATTCCCAACGATGTTTTTCGCTTCCCAACCGCCTAGGGGTAGAAAGCGCAGCATCCCATCCTGACGTATGGCCTGGATGATAAAACCAACCTCATCCCCATGGGCATCAAGATGAATGATCGGTTTTTCTTGCTTCGTGTTGCTTGTCGATGAATAAATGTATAAGTTGCGCATATGATCCTCTTCACAATGAAAAGCACTACACTCTTCACGTACCAATGCGATTACATCATCTTCCATGCCACTTGGTCCAAAGGCATTACTTAAGGCCTTGATTCGCTCTATTTCATTCATGCTGTATTCCTCTTTTCTTTTTTTATACTTACAAAATATTGTAGCATATGCGAAGTCTTTGGAAAAGTAAGATGTTGCATCACTATGGTTTCCCTTTTTATTGACAGACATCCAAACACAGGCTACAATAAAAGCAATAAGAAATGGCGTGGTGATGAACATGAGCAAATAATCTATTGTAGAAAACGAATGTTTTTTTCAATGGATGATTTGCTTTTTGTATGCGCACATGTATGTAAAGAAATATCGATAATTTTTCTCTAGCTTTTATTTTTTGTCATGGTTAAGTGAGCATAAAATCAAAAGAAAAACGTAATTCATCCATTGTGCTTAATTGTACTAAGAAAGAAGAGGAATGACGTTATGAAACAAATTGCAGTTATCTTATATGAGGGATATTGCCTGTGTGAAATTACCGTAGCTTTAGAAATGCTTCGTATGGCTGACATCCCCGTTACTTATTTTGGTGTTGAAAAGAAAGCATATCGCAGTGAAGAAGGCATAGTATTGCAATGTGAACATACCCTTGATGAATTGGATGTTGATGGTTATGATGGCATCTTGTTGTCGGGATTTATGGAAGAGAACCCTACTATATTAAAGAATGAACTTCTTAAAGAAAAATTACGCATATTTGATCAACAGAAAAAAGTCATTGGGGCTATTTCCATTGCTCCTTTACTTTTATACAATGCCGGCATTCTAAAAGATCGCCCATTTATGTGTGCCATGAACAAACAAGATCTTGTTGAAGAAGGTTACGCTTTAAGCTGTTTACAGAATATGATCGATTGGGATGCATGTTGTGCTGAAGAAGATCTTAAATTTATCCGTCATGATCATATCATCACCAGTGTGATCTATGGATTTCGTGAGTGGGCTATGGAAATAGGCAGAATGCTAGATATTCCCGTTTATCCTAAATCGTTTGGATTATAAAGGCAGCAAAAAGCTTCATCTATGTAAAAAAATGTGTCATTCGTCCTGTTAAGGCATTGTGACACATTTTTATATTCCTTCAAGTAATTTCGAAGTACTGATTAATCAAGGGTTCTCGATAATACTATTTAAAATGTCGTTTAAAAGAGGCTATTTATTAGTTGCCTTATAATGCTAAAGAAGCCTCTTTCAATTTAATGGTTATTTGGTAGAAACCATTTAAATAGTTTAACAGCAACTTATTAAAAAGCACTTACTTAGGATACCGCAAACATAACAAAAAAAAGCCTCACATTTGTGAGGTTATCTTTTAAAATGGCGCCTTAAACAGGACTTGAACCTGTGACCTGCCGGTTAACAGCCGGATGCTCTACCAACTGAGCTATTAAGGCACTTATCAAGTGCTTAATTATAATATCATAAAGTTAGTTTTTTGACAATATCTTTTTTAGCAAAAATAGCAGAAAAAGCTTCATGTGGGATGCTTCCTTGCAAGTGTTTTTTTACTTCCATCTTTTTTCCAATCTTACTTAATTTTTTATGAATTCCGTTTTGTGCTATCATAAAAACTTTTAGCGTGTTCTATCGATTGCTTTTCTAGCAGATAAGAATTCTTTCATTGCGCTATGAAAAAGAGGCTTAATAGCCTCCTTCACTTGCTTCATTTTGCATCAATTGAACTCCGGCACTGGTTCCGATACGATCAGCACCTGCTGCAATCATCTCATCCATATCTGCACGACAACGCACACCGCCAGCTGCTTTAACTTTACAGCTATCTTTTACAGTATCCTTCATCAGCTTCACATCTTCTGGTGTTGCACCTCTTGTAGAAAAACCAGTGGATGTTTTCACAAAGGTTGCCCCTGCTTCTACACAAAGCTGGCAAGCCTTCACAATTTCTTCCTCACTTAATAGGCATGTTTCCAAAATTACCTTGACACAGTGTCCATCTGCCGCTTTAACAACAGCAGCCACATCATCACGAACAGCATCATAATGATGTGCCTTCATTTCACCGATATTCATTACCATATCAATTTCTTCTGCCCCATCGGCAATGGCATTGCTTGTTTCAAAAGCTTTTGCTTTCGTACTCATTGCGCCTAGTGGGAAACCTACGACCGTACAAACCTTAACATCACTATCGTTTAATAGTTTCGCACAATAAGCTACCCAATACGTATTTACACAAACACTCGCAAAATCATATTTCTTAGCCTCTTCACACAATACCTGGATCTTATCCTGTGTAGCATCCGCTTTCAATAAAGTGTGATCGATATATTTGTTCATTTTCATAAGAACATCCTCCTACTTATCACTTTAAGTATAGCATTTTCCCTCTGAAACGAAAACCTGATTTTATTGTTTCTCAGCTATAACGACTATCCTTGTTTCTTTGGGCTTTTTTAATTGCTGTTTTACGTTTCCAATATAATTGCAAGAATGGGTTTTGATATAGCGCTATCGTAAGCTTTAACAATAATCCATAACGCAATAACTCCAACACGATAATGCAAAGTATAGAAGGCAGTTGATACTGTTGACTTTGAAAAGTCTGCCATACTTGAGGGAGTTCTTGCAGCAGATGGATACTTTCACAAAGCCATGCAAGCATGATTAGAAAGCGACAGGAAGAACTGTACATGAACATGGCAACACCTGCAAAAGACCATAGCAACGACGTAAAAAGAATAGCTAACAGGAAAAACCGCTGCACATATTGTAACCCATCTATGTCCGTAGGAAAACTTAGTTGCATGATGAATAAAAACAGTAAGAAGCCTATCAACGTCCCCAATAAAATCATGACAAGATAAAACGTATAGCGATGTAAAAAATGCTGTGCTCTTATAAAAAGACGATTATCCTCTTCCATATGGACCAGAGATACTTCTTGTAACACTTGGTTTAAGACTTCATCTTCTTGTCTTTCTTCCTCCTCTTCTGGCTGCGTTATTGCCATCCTTCTATCTGCTTTTTTCCATATACTGACAATATGTGGATCGCGATAGAGATAGCAGACGCAACAAAAGGTGATGAGGTACTTACTGATCATCAATAAGGTGAATAAGATCCGCAACGTCGTAGCTTCCCAGCCAGACAGGCTGAGCTGATAAAAAGCAGGCAGTGCCGATAGAAAATACAGAGAGAGGATCGCACATAGGGTGAACAGTAGGCGCGCAATCTTTCTACCCTTTTGCAGTGACCTGACGATAAACAGCCATAATATCCCTTCCATAAGTAAACGTATCATGTATCTTTTCTGTGGCTCTTGGAAGCGAATTGGAAATAATTCTTTCAATAGCATGACTTGTAAAACGGCATAGCATATGTAAAACAATAGAAAAAGCCAAGTAAATAAGCGCAGCTGCGTTTTTATCTTCTTCTGATATCTTGTTGTATCCTTTTTCTCATGCATATGCATCACCTGTATTTATTATACATGAAAAAAAGGGTCGCATCTCTTACAAATGTGACCGTTCTTCTATCAGCTATTCAATTTGTCGTTTGGATTGAAGAAATATGGATTCGGTTTATCAAAATAATTGGACGTATCTAAATCCCATGCATTATGCATATCCCCTTCTCCAAAGTCTTTTAATTCGTCATGTGTAGTTAAAATATCCAGTGTTGTTCTTAAATGCTGCAATACATGGGCACTGCTCTCAGATAAATATGTCAAGACCTTTTTTGTCTCTTCATCCTTTGTTTTGGTTAATACTTGTTCATAATATGTTTGATAGGCTTGTTCTTCTTCGATATCACATAGTAAGGCAGCGCTTAGATCATTATTTACATGATGTTGTTTTATTTCCTTATGCGTTGGCTGATCACAGGGTGGAATAAATGCAAAGACCGGGGTATCGTCATTGGATTCATCATAATAGCGATCATCTTCCCCATGCAGATGGTGCAATAGCTCGGCTAAAACTTCCATATCACTTAAGCGACGGGCAGCAATACGGCGAAATAATTCATGAAATGTAGGATTGTGTATCATGAAGCTTTGACGCAAATATAATATAGCCAGTTGTAAGCCTTTTTCACATCCGCCACATTCATGATCCATATATTCATAAAGCTTAGGATCTGGGGTAATATTGTTTATTTCCATAGGTAATTGATTATCATACAAATACATGCAAGATTTCCTCCTTTTTCAATTCTAGTATGGATATGAAAAAGAAGATTATGCTATAATAATGCTGCAAAAATGGGCAGGAAACCTGTCGTAAGAGGAGATAAAAGATGAAAGAAGTTCAATTACATGCAAAGTGTCGAGAAGAAGTAATCGTAGATGAAGCTAAGCTTGCTTGCAATGTGGGCAGCGGCATTGTTTCTGTATATGCAACACCAATGATGATTGCGGCGATGGAACATGCGGCAGTGCAATGTCTACAGCCTTTCTTAGAAGAAGGAGAAACCAGTGTTGGTGTCTTGATGCATACGACACACGATGCTGCCACACCAGCAGGTATGAAGGTTCGGATAAGTGCTGAAATTATCGCGGTTGATCGTAAGAAAGTCACCTTTTCGATCATCGCCCAAGATGAAAAGGATATCATCGGTAAAGCAAGCCATGAACGTTTTGTGGTGATGAAAGAAAAGTTTGAAGCAAAAGCCCAAGCAAAACTTTGTTAAAAGCAGCTTTTGAAGTGAATTTTCATTTGTTATTCAATGGAAAGACATTTCAATCGCTGTTTTTTTATTGTGAATGAAAAAAGGAATATCCTAGCAACGTGCATATTCCTTTTCAAAATGATTGTTCTGTTGTTTTATAGCGCATCCCATATCCAAAAGCGAAGCTTCTTTTGCCATGACAATGTTGTAAGAACATGAGCTCGCTGCGTTTGCCATTGCGATTGCAGTTGTTGTACATCCTCTTTCGTAATCTCATGCTGCGAAAAGCGTGCTTTTTCCACAAGTTGTAATGTTTCTTGATCAATCTTCGCTCCATATGGGAATAAATCTTCTAACCAGCCATAAAGCGTTAACAGCTTTTGTCGTTGTTTCATGCTTTCCAACTGTTTCCGGCGATACTTTCTTCTTAGGCTTGCCTGTGCATAAATGAATAAGGGCAAGATAAGCACAACGAGAACTGGTAACAAGAAAGAAGGCAACGAGGAAGAGGCAGACGTTGTTGTCGTGCCATTTTCTTCCATTAAGTGTTGCGTAGGCTGTTGGATTGGTTTCGGCTCTTCCTTATTTTCAAGACCGGGGGTAATTTCTGATGGCGTTGTTTGCGTGAGAGGTTGTTCGCTTTTTTGTATGGTAGAATCGTTATCTGCTGCCGGCGTTACTTCCACAGGCATCCATCCATAGGTTTCATCAAAAATTTCCACCCAGGCATGTGCATCAGAATCTTTGACCTGTGCATGTCCTTCATGATCATAAGCATTGCTATCCACACGATACCCTTCTACATAACGGGCTGGGATACCATAATAGCGTAATAACAATACAGCAGAGGATGCATAATGAACACAATACCCTTCCTGATTTTCCCATAAGAAATAGGAAACAAAATCCTTGGAAAGATCAGGCGATCCCGGATAAAGTGTATAGCGGGTATGAGCATATAAATAGCCTTTTACATAGTCAATAATTTCTTCCGTAGACGCAAAACGATGGAAGTTATCTTGTAAGTCTTCTACCGTATTAAATTTTTCTTTTATATCTTTAGGTAGCTGTAAATACTGCTCCTTAATAAAATCCACATATTCCTTATAGGAAGTTCCCTGTGGTACATGCAATATTTTTTGTTCATCATCCCAGATTTCATAAGTAACAGCATCCTTTGTTGAATTGCTCCATGCTGCATAGCCATCATAATAAATATTCATATCCTGATTGATGTGCTTAAGATAATATGGCACAATGGCATATTGCGTATTGGCGCGCATATCTTTGATCATCAATGGATTCGCATGAATATTTTTCGGTAATGCCGCCTGATTCATCCAAAAACGAATCGTTGTCCAATCAATATTGGGATATTGACGATATTGTTTATGCGCAAGGGATTTCCATGTATGTCCATCATAAATAGCACCGCTATAGGTTTTTAAATATAAGCGAGATGCCTTAGGATAAGTAAGTTCCATTTGGATAGCACCGGTATAAGAACGATTCCCCGCTCTTCCTAAGTCAATTTCACCTATGCTTTCTGAGCCATAACGTAAGTTATAAGTGAACTGCTCAATTGTCTGTAACAGTTTTTGACGCATATGACTGCTAGTGGAGGAGACTTCATACTCCTTTTCTGGTAATAGGATAAAAAGCGTACCAAATATAAGAGAGAAGCAAAGCAGAACATAGCCAAACAGCTTGCCATAATGCCATGAACGTGTACTATGTCTTCTGATATAAGAAAGAAACAATAAAGAAAACCAATCCATCAAAAGCAAACAGGTAAGCAGCCATGGCTGTTTGACACTATACAGCATCGTTGGAAAATATAGCAGAAAGCTGATGGCAAAGGCTGGGAAATGTCGTTTCCAGCGAATGATAAAAAGGTATTCCAGTAACATGATCAACAGATACAACGCTATCCAAACTCGTGAAAACAAGAAAGGAAGCTCTTGTTGTGACAGTGTCACTTCATAAACTTGAAACGTATAGTTGGAAGAATGAGCATACACAGATGTGATTTGATTATATATGGCATTAATGGTATCACGAAAGTTAATGATCAGACTTAAAAGTAAAAGCATTATCAAAGCACCATAAATAGGTATTACCCATTTTTTCAGTTTTGTCGTTTGTAAGAATAGAAAAAGCAGTGTTGCGATAAAGGTCGTACATAGTACGACACCATTCAGCATTTGAAAAACCCATAGGAAGATAAGGAAAGGAAGATAACTTGTTAAGACGAAAAGAAAGCGATCGGTAAGTGAGAATGTCTTATGCATGCACATCACTTCCTTTCTCATCCATAGATGTTTCTATCCCGCTAGAGCGTATGCATACGTGTGTCCCCAGCTGTGAACGGTAAAGAACATTGTCCTCTTCTTCCGCTTTGGGATGTGCGAGAATTGCCTGTAAACATCGTTTTAAGCTCGCTTTATCATAGACCTCCTGTTCCAAATTGCCATCTTTAGAATTCCAACAGACAATGGCACTCATAGAACGCTGTATCCATTCTATAGCACAGGCATAAAAGTGTCCCAAAACCTGCTCGCATTCCTCAACACTTCCATGCAAATCTAAATATACAAGCAGTTGTTCCTGTTGGTAAGAGGCAAAAGTACGTATCATTGTCTTCGCTAATTTGTAGCTTAATTTATGATGAATATGACGCAAATCATCACCAGGCTGGTATTCTTTCACTTCATGTGTATCTTCTAAGATGCCACCGTGTTGGATATGACCTTCATATACATGTTCCTGATCTTGTAAGATATCATGAATCTGTGATGATATAGTGGTCCCAGTTGCATGAGGATATAAATAATAAGTACGCTTTTGATGGCTGTGGTAATGGCGTTGAAATAATCCTAGCATATCCTGTAGTACAAAACCATCAAAGCATAAGCGAATTTTTCCCATCGTTGCCTCATGGGCAATCATAGGAACATACACGATGGTATCACTTGTAAATAAGGTCAGATTATCTTGAGTTTGCTCATCCAAAAAGATATTCTCTTGTTGGATGTTGATTTTGAGTTGAGCAAGCGGGAACCATTTCCCACTGGCGCAATAAAAGTAACTGCCCTCTTTACGGCGTTGAAAGTCTACTTGTAAATGATTTGATGAAATCAGCATGGCAAATAAACTAATCAAGGGCAGCGCAATGACACCTGTCAAAATTATCAGAAATAAATAGCCGCCTAAAAAGATGTAAAGCAGTGCACACACTGCCAACAAAAGCAGATAGCGGCACCAAGCGCGAAGCATTATGCTTTCCTCAGCTGCGGTTTTTCAATCTCATCTAAAAGGTTTTGTAAAACAGCAGCAGTCGTGCGATGATCCTTAACAATATCGTTTTTCATTACTATACGATGTGCAAGAACATCGTGGAAGACTTGAGTGACATCTTCCGGTATGACATAATCACGATCGGCTAAATAGGCATGTGCTTTGGCCATAGCCGTTAAGGCAATACTGGCACGTGGACTTGCCCCTTGATAAATTCGCTCATGATGACGAGTAGCATTCACCAGATCAACGATATATTGATAAATATCCTCATGTACAAAGATGGCATCGCATGCGTTTTGCATTTCGATGACATCCTCTACACTGGCAACCGGTTGAATCTGATATTGCTTTTTAGCCTGTTTTCGCTTTAACATTTCAACCTCATCCTGTGCACTTGGATAGCCGATGCTCATACGTATCATGAAACGATCCAACTGGCTTTCTGGTAAAAGCTGTGTACCGGCAGAACCGTATGGGTTTTGTGTAGCGATGACCATGAATGGCTGTGGCGCCGTTTGTGTATATCCATCTATGGTAATTTGTTTTTCTTCCATGACTTCTAGTAAGGCCGCCTGTGTCTTACTTGACGTTCGATTAATTTCATCAGCTAAAAAGATGTTGCAAAAAACAGCGCCCTCATGCAGACGAACTTCTCCACTAGATGGATCAATTACACTATAGCCAACCACATCGCTTGGCAAAACATCCACGGTAAATTGCATACGCTTGCTGTTAAGCTGCATAGCTTTGGCAAATGCCATCGCCAATGTTGTCTTTCCGACACCGGGAATATCTTCCAAAAGAATATGTCCCTTAGCTAAAATCACCATCATAACTTTTTCGACTTCTTGTTTTTTTCCAATCATGACCTTATTCACTTCTTGTAAAATTTCTGTTGTTTTTTTCATAATCGCTTTCCCTCTGTCTTGTTTATATAATTTTAGCGTATGTCATTTTTGTGTATTTGTCAATTTTGAAATACAAAAGAAATCTTAAAAAATAACCATTCCGATAAACTGCTTTTATCTGGCTTGACAAGTTTGACCCCTTTCCATTCTCGCATTCTTTCCCTTACCGTATACTTCCTAATGTAATAAAAAAAGATCCTAATTCAGGATCCTAACGTTAAATTTTCTGGACGCATGCATTGTAAATCATCCTCTTCCAACTGTAAGCGAGCATATGGAATTTCCTGTTTCTTAGGGCAAGCCATTGGTTGGATCATAAAGCTGCATAAGGTACAATATCCGTTTGAAGAGCTGCGTCGTATACATTCATATGCACACTTCTTGACACAATTCTCATCACACCACTGTGCCAGTTTGATTGCCGCATCATTGGCTAAGCGACAGCTAAATTCTTTTGGTAAACCACTGTCCATAAGATAGCGGCTTAAAATATTGGCATAACACAAACAATATTCTATGATAAAGAAGTTTTCTGCATTATTTTTTTGTAAGTGCTTAGGCCATTGCGCTATATCAATTGCTAAAGCTTCATAGCGTTCTTGGGCAATGTGTGCTCTTGGCTGCTGTAAACATTCATGTTCGTTTTCACGACAGGCACGTAAAAATTCTCCCATCGTTTTTAACAGTTGGTATTTGAAGGTCGCAAAGTCAATTGTCACCTGAAATTCGGTTTCTAATTTTTTGAATGCTTCCGCACACATGATGAGCGCTGCATCGACAGTTTCTGCCTCAAATACGGATAGTCTTGTAATCGGAGGTTCTAGAAACATGAGTAATTCTTTTCCATTGATATATTTCATTTTTTATCACCTTTTGTAATAGTACACTATTTTTATAAGATTGCAACTACCTTAAGCAAATCTTTGCACATTCAGGTGGTACAGCATACGTTTATGAAAAAAATCTATACTTTCTTGTTTAGCAATTGCCTTGCCAAGTTTATACCTTCTAAGATTAATGCAATAAAGATCCCGATACTTCGGAATCGAATGTGTTTATTAGATTTCTTTATGCAAACGATTCATACCTTCTTATTTGGCACCTGCCTTGCCAAGTTTATACCTTTTAAGATTGATGCAATAAAGATCCCGATACTTCAGAATCGAATGTGTTTATTAGATTTCTTTATGCAAACGATTCATACCTTCTTATTT